>DASRIK010000176.1:0-2860 GCA_035650035.1 Burkholderiales bacterium
GACGAGCGGCTGGTGCAGCAGCGTGCCGACGAAACCTATTGCCGCTGCGAGAACGAGCAAAGCCGCGACTTCGCCGAAGGGTGTCTGGAGCAGCTCGAGCATCGGGAAACGAAACGGTGAGGCTCGATGATAGCAGCGCACGCGCCGGGGAACGCGGGAGAACGTGATGGAGTAACGGCGAGCTGGCGGCGGCGCCCGAGCGGCACTGATCTGGATCAATGGCATACGCCGGCCGCTCAATAAGATGCGCTTGGTGAAGATCACTTTCCTTGGCGCCGCGCGCGAAGTCACCGGCTCGTGCTATCTCATGGAGACCGGGGGCCGCGCGTTTCTCGTCGATCACGGCATGTTCCAGGGCGGCGCGGAAGCCGACCGCAAGAACCGCGCGCCGCTTCAATTCGATCCGCGTGCGATCGAGTTCGTGCTGGTCACGCATGCGCACATCGATCATTCCGGGCTGCTGCCGCGGCTCATCGAGCTCGGCTTTCGCGGCCCCGTCTACGCGACGTCGGCAACGTGCGATCTTCTCGGAGTCATGCTGCCCGACGCAGCTTTCGTGCAGGAGCGCGAAGCCGAGATGAATCGCGGGCGGCGTTCTGAACGTCCGTTGTATACGGTCGCGCAGGCGCATGCCGCGCTCGAGCGGCTCCACCCGGTTTCGTACGACGAGCCGCTCGATCTGGGTCCGGGATTGCGCTGTCGCTTTCGGGAAGCGGGGCACATCCTCGGCTCGGCGATCATCGAGCTCTGGGCGAAGGAAGGCGCGCGCACCAATAAAGTGGTCTTCTCCGGCGACATCGGACCGCCCGCTCGCCCGGTGGTCAAGGATCCGACGCTCATCGAAGAAGCGGACGCGTTGATCGTCGAGTCGACTTACGGCAATCGCCTCCACAAAAGCATGGCAGCGACCGAAGACGAGCTGGCAGAGGTGATGAAACAGACGCTTGCGCGGGGACGTGGAAATGTCGTCATACCCGCTTTCGCCGTCGGCCGAACACAGGAGATTCTCTACATTCTGGGGAGCCTCGTACGCCGCGGTCGCGTTGCGAGCGGCCTGCAGATTTACGTCGACTCTCCGATGGCAGCGAAAGCAACGGAGGTGACCTTGCGCCACCGCGACCTGATCGACGAAGAAACGCGCGAGCTCATCGCGTGGGGGCGCAATGGCGGCGGCCGGGCGATGCAGGTGCATTTCACCGAATCGGTCGAGGAGTCGAAGCGCCTGAACAACATGCGACACGGAGCCGTGATTATTTCGGCGAGCGGCATGTGCGATGCGGGGCGAATCCGATATCACTTGAGGCACAACCTGCCTCGTGCCGAAAGCGCCATCGTTTTCACAGGATTCCAGGCCGCCGGAACGCTCGGACGAAGGCTCGTCGATGGTGCAAGCGAAGTTCGACTCTTTGGAGAAACCGTGCCGGTGCGTGCGCGCATCTGCACGATCGGCGGCCTCTCGGCTCACGCCGACCAGGCGGGTTTGATGCAGTGGCTTCGCGGGTTCCGCAAAGCGCCGCGGCAGACGTTCGTCGTTCACGGCGAGGCCGCGACTGCGCTCGAATTCGCTGAGCTCGTGCGGCGCGAGCTCGCGTGGCATGTAGAGCTGCCCGGGAGCCGCCAATCGTTCGACATCGGTGACCTGTCAGCGCGTGCCGGGGAGGCGCGCCGCACGGCTTAGTTCCCCTTCGCGGTGAGTCGCGGTTTGATCCATGTCAACCGGCTAAGTGTCTGCGGAACCTAACATTCGCGCCATGAATAGTCCGGAGCGCGCGATCACGCGCGAAGCAACTTACAACTACACCGTCGTTCGCCAGTTTGCGATCGCCACAGTCGTCTGGGGCATCGTTGGAATGACCGCCGGTGTGTTCATCGCCGCACAGCTCATCTGGCCGGAGCTCAATTTCGCGTCGTGGTTGTCTTACGGGCGCCTGCGTCCGCTGCACACGAACGCCGTGATATTCGCTTTCGGTGGGTGTGCCCTCTTTGCCACGTCCTACTACGTCGTGCAGCGCACCTGCCACGCGCGTCTTTTCAGCGACAGGCTCGCTGCCTTCACGTTCTGGGGATGGCAGGCGGTCATTGTCGCCGCCGCGGTGACGTTGCCGCTCGGCATCAGCACGTCCAAGGAATACGCCGAGCTCGAGTGGCCTATCGACATCCTGATCGCGCTCGTGTGGATCGCATACGCCGTCGTGTTCTTCGGCACGATCGCCAAACGCAAGGTCGCTCATATCTATGTCGCGAACTGGTTTTTCGGCGGCTTCATTCTGACCGTCGCGCTGCTCCACATCGTAAACAGCGCGGCCCTTCCGGCGAGCCTCTGGAAATCGTATTCCGCGTACGCGGGCGTCCAGGACGCAATGGTGCAGTGGTGGTACGGGCACAACGCCGTCGGCTTCTTTCTGACCGCCGGATTTCTGGGAATGATGTATTACTTCGTGCCCAAGCAGGCAGAGCGGCCGATCTATTCATATCGGCTGTCGGTGGTGCACTTCTGGGCGCTCATATTCACGTACATGTGGGCGGGCCCGCACCATCTCCACTACACCGCCTTGCCCGACTGGGCGCAGTCGCTCGGAATGCTTTTCTCGCTGATCCTGCTTGCACCTTCGTGGGGCGGCATGATCAACGGCGTCATGACGCTCTCGGGCGCGTGGCACAAGCTGCGCACCGACCCGATCCTCAAGTTCCTCATCGTCTCGCTGTCGTTCTACGGCATGTCGACGTTCGAGGGGCCGATGATGTCGATCAAGACGGTGAACTCGCTCTCCCACTACACCGACTGGACCATCGGCCACGTGCACTCGGGTGCGCTGGGCTGGGTGGCGATGATCTCGGTGGGCAGTCTCTATTACGTGAT
>DASRIK010000177.1:0-23467 GCA_035650035.1 Burkholderiales bacterium
GCCCAGGCGCAGCTGCTCGATCTCCAGATATTGCCGGCAGAGCTCGACCTCGCGCGAAATCGGAGAGAGCTCGCGGCTGTCGCCCATGACGACGCGGAAAAGTTCCGCGAGATCCTCGAGCGCCGTCTCCGCACGCCGCGGATCCTGCCGGATGAGCGAGAGCACGGCGTTGATGCTGTTGTACAGAAAGTGCGGCCTGATGCGCGCCTGAAGCGCCTGCAACCGCGCTTCCGAGATTGCCGGCGACAGCGCCCGGCCGCGGAGGTCGAAGTACACGAGCAGAATCGCCGTCGTGAGGAGCGCGAGCACGACGTGGCGCTGGAGCAATGCGGAAAAGTCCTGCTGATACGCGCTTTGCATGATGCCGAGCACCAACACCGTCACGCCGGCGGCAAGGCCAACGACGGCCATGACGCCGATCGGATAGCGCACACGCTGGAGCCAGCCATTGAGCGCGGCAAGTGCCAGCACCGTCAGGATGACGATGGGCTGCACCACCGCCGACATTTCGACGAACTCGCTCCAGGCATCGCGCAAGGTCGGTGCGCGCGCTACCGCCGTGCCGACGGCAAGCACGTTCACGATGACGAGTATCCGCAGCAGGATGCCGAGATTGCGAAAGTTCGGTAAGGCGCTCGTATTGGCGTTTTGACTTATACTACCCATCGCGCTCGAGCTTGAACTCACGCATCTCCTTGAAACCGGCGGAAAAGTACAGCCTCGCCGGCTATCGTCAATTCTAGCAGGCCCTATGTCAGCCAACGAAAAAGCACAGGCGAAGGCCGGACTGTGGTCGGGTCGTTTTGAAGAGCCCGTCGCCGATCGCGTCAAACGTTTTACGGCGTCGGTGGGCTTCGACGTTCGTCTCGCGGAGTTCGATATCCAGGGCTCGCTCGCGCATGCGCGCATGCTGCAGGCGACCGGGATCGTGAGCCAGGAGGACCTCACTGCCATCGAGCAGGGGCTCGCGCGCATCCGTGAGGACATACGCAGCGGCGCGTTTCAATGGTCGCTCGATCTCGAGGACGTGCACTTGAACATCGAGCGGCGCCTGACCGACCTGGTTGGAGACGCGGGCAAACGTCTGCATACGGCACGATCGCGCAACGATCAGGTCGCGACGGACGTGCGGCTGTATCTGCGTTCCGCTATCGATGAGATCGTCTCCGCCATCCGGGGCATGCAGCACGCGCTGCTCGAGCTCGCGGAGAAGCACACGAATACCGTAATGCCGGGCTTTACGCATCTTCAGGTCGCGCAGCCCGTGTCGTTCGCCCACCACCTGCTCGCCTATTTCGAAATGCTCGCGCGGGATGCCGAGCGTCTTTCGGATTGCCGCAAGCGCGTGAACAGGCTTCCGCTCGGCGCCGGAGCGCTCGCGGGGACGTCGTTCAAGATCGACCGGTCGCGAGTCGCCCGCGAGCTCGGATTCGACGGTGTGTGCGAAAACTCTCTCGACGCCGTTTCCGATCGCGATTTCGCCATCGAGTTCTGCGCGTGCGCTGCGATATTGATGACGCATCTCTCGCGCTTCTGCGAGGAGCTCATTCTGTGGGTGAGCCCGCGCTTCGGCTTCATCGACCTCGCCGACCGTTTTTGCACCGGCTCGTCGATGATGCCGCAGAAAAAAAACCCCGATGTGCCGGAGCTCATCCGCGGTAAGACGGGGCGCGTGAACGGGCATCTGGTCGCGCTGCTAACGCTCATGAAAGCGCAGCCGCTCGCCTATAACAAGGACAACCAGGAAGACAAGGAGCCGCTGTTCGACACAGTGGATACGGTCACCACGAGCCTTGCGGTGTTCACCGACATGATCGGCGGCATCGACGTGAATGCCGACGCGATGCGTAATGCAGCGAAAGAAGGTTATGCGACCGCCACGGATCTTGCCGATTATCTCGTGAAGAAAGGCATGCCGTTCCGGGAAGCGCACGAGGTCGTCGCCAAGGCGGTGCGCCACGCCGAGAACGCCGGCAAGGACCTCTCGGAGCTGGACCTCGGTGCCCTTCAGCAATTCTCGCCGCTCGTCGAGAAAGACGTGTTCGACGCACTGACGCTCGAAGGCGCCATGGCGGCACGCAATCACATCGGCGGCACGGCGCCGGAGACGGTCAAAGCGGCGATCGCGAAGGCGCGTCAGAGCCTCTAGCGCGCATCAACCGTAAAGGGCGGTCAGGCTACCGGAACTCTCTGGCGCTGTGCTTCCGGTATTTCTGGAGCAGCCGCCGCGGCTGACGGAAAGCGTCGCGGCGGAAAGGCTCGCCAAGCTCCTGCGTGAGCATCATGTTGATCACGGTGGGGCGGCTCGACTTCACGGCGCCTCGCAGTGCATCTCCAATCTCGTCGACGTGATCGACCGTGATGCCGTTCGCGCCCATCGCTTCCGCGACGTCCGCGAAGTTCGGGTTCTTGAGGTTTGTGCCGAGGAAGCGCTTTTCGAAATAGTCCACCTGGTTTTTCTTCTCCGCACCCCACTGCCCATTGTTGAACACGACCGCGATCGCGGGAATGTTCTCGCGCACGCACGTCATCACTTCGTTCAGGCTCATGCCCCACGCACCGTCGCCCACATAGGCGATCGACGGACGATCGGGGCGGCCGACTTTCGCTCCGATCGCGGCGGGATAAGCGTACCCGCAGTTGCCGAAGCTCATCGCCGCGAGAAACGAGGGTGCCGACTCGAAATGCAGATAGCTGTTCGCGACCGAGCAGACGTTGCCGATATCGGTCGACACCATCGCGTTCTTCGGCATCGCGCGCGCGAGCGCAGCGAGCGCCTGACGGGGGCCTATGCGCGCTTTCTCATTGGGTGAGGCCCAGTTCGCGAGCTCTTCTTTCCACGCCTGTTTTTCCTTCTGGATATCCGCAAGGCGCGCCTTGTTCGGTGACAGCTTCGCCTGCGCTTTCAGCCGCTGCAGAAGCTCGATCGCGGCAAGCCGCGCATCGCCGCAGATGCCGATCGAGACTTTCTTCACCAGCCCCAGCATGCGCGGGTCGGAATCGACCTGGATGATTTTCGCGTCCTGCGGCCAGTACTCGAGCCCGTGCTGGGGCAGCGTGCCGAACGGTCCCAGCCGCGAACCGAGCGCCAGCACGACGTCCGCTCTCGATATGAGCTTCATCGCCGCTTTCGATCCCTGGTAGCCGAGCGGACCGCACGCAAGCGCGTGACTCGCCGGGAACGAGTCGTTGTGCAGATAGGAATTGACGACGGGAGCGGTCAGATACTCGGCGAGCGCGACACACTCTTTGACACCGTTTGCCATTACCACGCCGCCGCCCGAAATGATGACCGGGAACTTCGCCTTGGCCAGCAGCTTCGCCGCCGCATCCAGCGATTCGGCGCCGCCGGCAGCGCGCTCGACACGCTGCGGCTGCGGGATATCGAAATCGCCTTCGCCGTAGAAATAATCGCGCGGAATGTTCACCTGGACGGGCCCGCGCTCGGCGAGCGCGATGTCGAAAGCCCGCCCCGTGAGCTCCGCGATGCGCAGCGGCGAGTTCACGTGCACCTGCCACTTCGTGATCTTCGAGAAAATCGGCATCTGCTCGGTTTCCTGGAAACCGCCGAGACCGGTGCTCATGCTGCCCGCTTCCGGCGTGATCGCGACGACCGGCGAATGCGCCCAGTAGGCGGCGGCGATCCCCGTGACGAAGTTCGTGATGCCGGGCCCGTTCTGCGCGATGCACACGCCGTGCTTGCCCGTGACGCGCGAATACCCGTCCGCCATGTGCGCGGCATTCTGCTCGTGCGCAACCGAGACGAAGCGGATACCCGCCAGCGGGAAGAGGTCGTGCGCATCCATGTACGCCGATCCCACGATGCCGAACGTTTCCTTCACGCCCTGCGCGACGAGCGTCTCGCAGAACGCTTCGCTCGCGCTCATTCTCACTTTGCCTCTGGCGAGGGCTGCCTTGGCGATATTTTTCGGCTCGACCATCAGGTTCATGGACTTCCTCCTTCGGACCGATGAGGCGGGTAATTTTGCTGTGCAGGTGGGGGCGGACGCGCGGGGCGCTGCAACCGACGCGCAGTGCCACCGTGGACGCTTGTCGCGGCATTATCCCGTGCAGCCGCCGGTGCGTGCAAGCGGCCGTGGCAAACTAGCGGACGTGCATCATCCCACCATACCGCTCACCTGACGCATATCAAAAAGAATGGTGACCATCGAAGCGTTGACGCCCGCCCTGATCGTATGGGTCGCGATCGTCATGCTGTTTTCGGGTTTCGTCCAGGGCGCTCTCGGGCTGGGCTTCCCCACAATCGCGACGCCGCTCATCGCGCTCGTGTCCGATATCCGCACGGCCGTGGTAATGGTGCTGCTGCCGTGCATCGTCACCGTGCTCGTCAGCACGATCCGCAGTGGGTTCCTGCGCCCGGCGCTGGCGGAATTCTGGATGATGCCCTTCTACATGCTGCTAGGCGCCGCGCTGGGGACGCGGCTTTTCATCCTGTACCCGCAGTTTCCCTACGCGCTGCTGCTCGCCGGCGTGATTTTGGTCTATCTCAATCTCGACAGGCTCGGCCGAACCGAATGGAAGCTCCTGCGCAAGCACAAGCGCGCATTCGGAGTCCTTTTCGGTATGACAGCAGGCATTTCGGAAGGGACTGCGAACGTAGCCGCCCCGCCGTTGATCGTGTATTACCTCGCGCTCAACGTGCAGCCGACGATTCTCGTTCAGGCGCTCAACATCTGCTTTCTGACGGGCAAGTCGACGCAGTTCGCGACGCTCGCCTCAGCCGGGGGCATTGGCGCAGCTCAGTGGGTGATGACGTTACCGCTTGCAGCAGTGGCGGCTGCCGGAGGATGGTACGGAATCAGAATACGCGATCGCATCGACGCGCCGACCTATCGGCTGTGGCTGCGACGCGCGCTTTTTGCGATTGCGGTGATCCTCATTGCGCAGTACGCGCACGGCTTCATCGCCTCGAATGCCTCGTGAGCGCGCGCTCAGCCCTCCAGCACTTTCTTCAGCTCGCCGCTTTTATACATATCCATCATGATGTCCGAGCCGCCGACGAACTCGCCATTCACGTACAGCTGAGGGATCGTGGGCCAGTTCGCATACTCCTTGATCCCCTGACGGATGTCGGGATCCTCGAGCACGTTGACGGTGTAGAAATCTTCCACTCCGCAGGCCCGCAGGATATTGCACGCGTTCGCCGAAAACCCGCACTGCGGGAAATCGGGCGAGCCTTTCATGTACAGCACGACCTTGTTCTTGCTGACCTGATCCTTGATGACATCCTGGATAGACATGATGACCCTTCGGGAATTACCTGAGTAAAGTTGTCGGGAATTTTATCGATGTGGGACGGGAGGCGTCAACCGCCCGCCCGTGACGCGCTCGATGCCCGAAATATCGCGCGCGGAAAAGACTGCGTCGTAGCCGGAGCGCGCGAGCAGCGTCCGGACGCTTTCCGCCTGCGTGTAACCATGCTCGAGAAGCAGCCAACCGCCTCTCCGGAGATGTCGGACCGCGCCCGCAACGATCGTCCTGATCGCGTCGAGGCCGTCGCTGCCGGCGGTCAACGCCTGGCGGGGCTCGAACCTCAGGTCACCGCTCTCCAGATGGGGATCGCCGGCCGCGACGTAAGGAGGATTGGAGACGATCATGTCGAAATGGTCGGCGGGGCGCAGCGCCGAAAACCAGTCACTTTCGAGGAAGGCGACATTCGCTACGTCGTGGTCCACCGCGTTGCGCTCGGCGAGGGTGAGCGCCGCAACCGACTGATCCACGGCAAGAATTGTAAGATGTGAGCGCTCGCTCGCAATACTGATCCCAATGCAGCCGCTGCCGGTGCCAAGGTCCAGTACATCGGCCCCGTCATCGCGCGGCAGGCGTTGCAGCGCGAGATCGACGAGGAGCTCCGTTTCAGGGCGAGGGATGAGCACGGCCGGGCTCACACGAAAAAGCCGCCCGTAGAATTCGCGCCTTTCCGTGAGGTACGCGACCGGCTCTCCCGCGATTCGACGCTTCACGAGCTCCGCATAACGGGCGGTGTCAGCGGGCTGCAGCCGCGCTTCCGGGTGCGCCGCCAGGTACGCGCCGTCGCGGTCCAGGACATGGCAGAGGAGCACGCGCGCGTCGACCGCGCCGATGCGCTCCCCTGCTGCTTTCAGAATGGCGCCGACGGTCGCCCCCGTCATGCCGCAGCCGGCGCGTCCTCGGCGAGCTGCGCCAGTTGCTCCGCCTGGTGCTCGGCTATGAGCGCGTCGGTAAGCTCGGAAAGGTCGCCGTCCATGATGGCAGCGATCTTGTAGAGCGTCAGGTTGATGCGGTGATCGGTGACGCGGCCCTGGGGGAAGTTGTAGGTCCGAATGCGTTCCGAACGGTCGCCGGTGCCCACGAGAGACTTGCGCGTGGCGGCGATCTGGCTCTGCTGCGCGCGTACCTGCTGGTCCTTGATTCGCGCGGCGAGCACGGCCAGCGCCCGGGCTTTGTTCTTGTGCTGCGACCGGTCGTCCTGGCACTCGACGACGATACCGGTCGGAAGGTGCGTCACACGTACCGCCGAATCGGTCTTGTTGACGTGCTGCCCACCCGCACCGGATGCGCGGAACGTATCGATCTTCAACTCCGCCGGATTGAGCACAACGTCCGCCACTTCGTCCGCCTCCGGCAGCACGGCAACCGTGCACGCCGAAGTATGGATGCGCCCCTGCGTCTCCGTGTCGGGCACGCGCTGCACCCGATGCGCGCCGGATTCGAATTTGAGTCTGGAATAGGCGCCGTGACCGACGATACGGGCAATGATTTCGCGGTAGCCGCCGAGGTCGGAGGGACTCTGCGAAATCACTTCCACCTGCCAGCGGTTTCGCTCCGCGAATCGCGAGTACATGCGGAAGAGATCGCTTGCGAAAAGCGCGGATTCCTCGCCGCCGGTTCCAGCCCGGATCTCGAGGAAGATGTTGCGCTCGTCGTTGGGATCCTTGGGCAGCAGCTGTTTCTGCAGTTCCGATTCGAGCGACTCGAGCCGCTCGCGCGTCTCGCGGATTTCGCTTTCGGCAAACTCGCGGCTGGCCGGGTCCTCGGCCATTTCCTGCGCCGTCCTCAGATCCTCGTCCGCGCTGCGGTAAGCGCGATAGAGATCGACGACTGGCGAGATTTCCGCGTGCTCGCGCGTGAGGCGGCGGTAGTTGTCCATGTCGCCGGTCACGTCCTGGGACGAGAGCAGCGCATTGATCTCCTCGAGTCGCAATGCGAGCTGCGTGAGCTTGGCGGAAATACTGGGCTTCATATCTGTGACACCGGCCGGCGGCCGATGAATGCAGTCGCGCCCGCAGCGCGGCGTAAGGCCATTATTCCGGCGCGGCGTGATAGAGGCGCGCGAGCGTCGCGGCGAGCACGTCCCGCTCCTCGGCGCTCGCATGGTTGAGCGCGTGCGTCGGCGCGTGCAGAAGCTTGTTCGTGAGCGCCCGCGCAAGCTCGTCGAGAACCCGCTGCGGATCTTCGCCGCGTGCAAGTCGCCGCTGCGCACGCTCGACCTCATGACGGCGCGAGCGCTCGGCCGCATCGCGCATTGCACGTATCGCGGGCACGACTTTGCGGCCCCCGAGCCAGTGCATGAAGTCGATCACATGGTTCTCGATGATCACTTCGGCCTGCGCGACGGCGTTCTGGCGCATCTGCAGGCCTTCACGCGCGATTTTTCCGAGATCGTCCACGCTGTACAGGAAGACGTCGCCGAGCGTACCGACTTCGGCTTCGATATCGCGCGGCACCGCGAGGTCGAACATCAGCATCGGGCGATGTTTACGGGCTTTGAGCGCGCTTTCGACGAGACCTTTGCCGATGAGCGGAAGCGGCGATGCCGTCGAGCACACCACGATGTCGTGAAGCGCGAGCTGGGCCGGAAGATCGTTCAGCGATATGACGCGCCCGAGAAAGCGCTCCGCGAGCTGCTGCGCGCGCGCCTCGGTGCGGTTAGCGAACGTGATGTGCTTCGGGCGCTGGGCGGCGAAGTGCGCGGCGCAGAGCTCGATCATCTCGCCCGCGCCTACGAAGAGCACGTTCTGACCCGCAATCGTCGGGTAGATGCGTTCCGCGAGCTGGACGGCGGCAGACGCCATCGAAACCGTGCTCGCGCCGATTTCGGTTTCGCTGCGGACGGTCTTCGCAACGGAGAACGTGCGCTGGAAGAGCTTGTTCAGCACCAGGCCGAGCGTTCCCGCCGCCTCGGCGCTCCGCACCGCCTCCTTGAACTGCCCCAGGATCTGCGGCTCGCCCAGGACCATCGAATCGAGGCCGCTCGCGACGCGGAAAGCGTGTTTGACCGCCTGCTCCTGGGGAAAGCGATAGAGATACGGTTCCAGCTGCTGCGGCTTCATCCGATGGTAGTCCGCGAGCCAGCTCACGGCTTCGGCCGGGTCGTCCGTATTGCAGTAGACCTCGGTCCGGTTGCACGTGGAAATGATCGCGGCTTCCTTGGTGCGATGGCGGTCGGAGAGATCGCGGAGCGCCTGCACCAGGTTCTCGGCATTGAAGACCACCCGCTCGCGCACGTGCAGCGGAGCCGTGTGGTGGTTCAAGCCGAAAGTGAAAAGCTCCATTCCCGCGGTGGGCCCGGTAAAAGCGCGCCCATTATACGCCTGTCACGCCGGCGAGGACCAAGAAGTCGATAGCTTTTAAGGACTTACGCCAAGCGTGCGCCATCAGCCGTGAAGCGATGTCGCCGTGATTTTCGGCTTACGGCTTACCGCTCACGCCTTACGAGCCTTTCTTGTCGCGGGCGAACAGCGAATCGAGCTTGCGCTCGTAATCGTGGTAGCCAAGATAATCGTAAAGATCGTCGCGCGACTGCATGAGGTCGACGACATTCTTCTGATGACCGTCGCGACGCAGGGCTTCGTATACCTTGAGCATGGCCGCATTCGCCGCGCGCCACGCCGACAGCGGATACAACGCCATAGCCACGTTCGCACTGGCGAGCTCCTGCGTGCTGAAAAGCGGCGTTTTCCCGAACTCCGTGATGTTCGCGAGGATGGGCACCTTCACCGCGTCGGCGAACTTTCTGTACATGTCGAGCTCGGTGATCGCTTCCGGAAAAATCATGTCGGCGCCGGCTTCGACGCACGCACACGCCCGATCGATCGCCGCCTGGAGGCCTTCGACGGCCAGTGCGTCGGTTCGTGCCATGACCACGAAATTGCGATCGGTTTTCGCGTCGACCGCCGCCTTGATCCGGTCGACCATTTCGTCCTTGCTGACGATCTCCTTGTTCGGCCGGTGGCCGCAGCGCTTCTGCTGCACCTGGTCTTCGATGTGCATGGCGGCGGCGCCGAACTTGATGAGTGATTTGACGGCGCGTGCAATGTTGAAGGCGCCGCCCCATCCGGTGTCGACGTCCACGAGCAGCGGGAGATTGCAGACATCGGTGATACGGCGGATGTCCGTCAATACGTCGTCCAGCGTGCTGATGCCGAGGTCCGGCACGCCGAGCGAGCCGGCTGCGACGCCGCCACCGGACAGGTAAACCGCCCGGAAGCCGACGTGCTCTGCAAGTCGTGCGGCGTATGCGTTGATCGTTCCGGCGATCTGGAGGGGCTTTTCCTGCGCCAGCGCTTCCCGGAAACGCTGGCCGGGAGAAGCGAGTGCGCGTGCTGCGGACGTGGTGTCGTTCATCGTGAGCTCCTGAAGGGATCGTGGGCGCGAAACCGCCCACGGTGCGCCGGCATGACCAGGCGGGTGTTTGAATTTTAACCGCCGGGCCCGGTGCAAAACGACTGCGATCTACTGTGCCGCCGGGTCTGCGGCCGGTCCGCGA
The DNA here is from genome assembly GCA_035650035.1 of Burkholderiales bacterium. Taxonomy (GTDB): domain Bacteria; phylum Pseudomonadota; class Gammaproteobacteria; order Burkholderiales; family SG8-41; genus JAQGMV01. Next base: position 9,770 of record DASRIK010000177.1, read on the forward strand.
TATGGAACGTGCGGTGGCGGGGAGCAGGGTGGATCGCCGCCGGCGCGCCCGCAGGCGGCGCGATTCTTCCGTCGTATCGCCGGCGCTGGCATAATCCTCTGACGTTCTCACGATACGGACTTGACTGCTTTCATGACCAGGAAAACGACAAGCGGCGAGCCGGCGCGTCTCTCCGGAACCCAGAGCATCGAGCGCGCGCTCATCCTCATGCGCGAAATCGCGGCCCACAACCGGACAGGCACTCGCCTGCTCGACCTCGCGAGCCGCACCGGCCTCCAGCGGCCGACCGTGCATCGCATGCTGAAATGCCTGACGCAGGAAAACATGGTTCAGCAGGACTCGGAAACCCACCGCTACTTTCTCGGGCCGATGGTGTTCGAGCTGGGCCTTACGGCGGCGCCACGCTTCAATCTGCGTGAGATCTGTCATCCTGCGATGACACGGATCGCCGAAGCGACGGGCGATACCGTGTTCCTCACGCAGAGGAGCGGTCTCGATGCGGTTTGTGTGGACCGCCACGAGGGCACGTTTCCGATCAAGACGTTCACGCTCGAAATCGGCACGCGCCGGCCGCTCGGTGTGGGCACCGGCAGCCTGGCGATACTGTCTGCGCTGACCGATGAGGAAGTGCGCGATATCGTCAACGCCAATGCGCCTCGCCTGCCCGAGTACGGTCTCACGCCCGCGAGTCTGATCGGCCAGGTTAACAAGGCGCGGAAGCTCGGCTACGCCGTGCGTGAGATGCCTACGCTCGCAGGCGTGCGCTCGATCGGACACGTCTTGCACAACCAGAGCGGCACCGCGTTTGCCGCACTTTCCGTGTCGGCGATTTCGAGCCGCATGAGCGAAAAGCGCGTGGCCGAGCTCGCGACGCTGTTGCGAAACGAAACCAGGCTTGTCGAAAAACAGGTCGCGAACCGATAGGGGCGATGGTGCGCGCCCTCTATGCTGTCGTACTGTTCTGTGCCGTGCCTGGCGCCCTGGCGCAAACCCCGTACCCGGCGAAGCCGGTGCGGCTTGTTGTCCCCTACACCCCGGGTGCGAGCAACGACACGCTATCACGCGCCACCGGGGAGAGCATGTCGCCGCTCCTCGGCCAGCCCATCGTGATCGACAACCGACCGGGCGCGGGCGGCATGATCGGCGCGGAGCACGTCGCGCGCTCCGCGCCCGACGGCTACACGATACTGAACGTGCAGGCATCCTTCGCGACGAACGCAGCGATTCGCGCGAAGATGCCTTACGACGTGGTCAGGGACTTCGCTTACATCGGCATGATGGCCCGCAGCCCCATGATCGTGGTCGTGCATCCGTCCATGCCGGTGAGGTCCGTGAAGGAGCTCATCGCGCTCGCGCGCAAGCGACCGGGAGAGTTGAACTACGGGTCTTCGGGAACCGGCGGAAGCAACCATCTCGCGACCGAGCTTTTCGCGAAGACGGCGAACATCCGGATCACACACGTGCCCTACAAGAGCATCGGGCCCGCGCTCATCGACCTCGTCGGCGGCCACGTGCAGATGGTTATCACGAGCCTCCCTTCGGCGCTCGTGCAAGTAAAAGCGGGGCGACTGAAAGCGCTGGCCGTCGCGGGGGACCAGCGTTCGGTGTTCGCACCCGATATTCCCACCGTAAGGGAAAGCGGCGTCCGTTATGTCAGCGAACTCTGGTGGGGTCTCGCCGCGCCGGCGAAAACGCCGCCTGAAATCGTCGAGAGGCTCTCCGATACGCTCCGCAAAGCGATGCAGACGGCGCAGCTCAAGCAACGCTACGCGACAGAAGGCGCCGAACCCGTCCCGACAACGCCACAGGAATTCACGCGGTACGTGCACAATGAGGTAACACGCTGGCGGCAGGTGGTCAGCGACGCCGGCCTCACCCTCGAATAGCACGCTTCAAGGAACACATCATGCCGACCGAACTGCCCGTCTGGCGCTCGCTCATGTTCGTCCCCGTCAATGTCGAGAAATACGTCGACAAGGCGCACACGCGCGGCGCCGATGTGATTCAGCTCGATCTCGAGGACAGCATCCCTGCGGCTGAGAAAGAGCGCGCACGCACGCTGGTCGAAGCGGCGGCTCCGCGCGTGAAGCGCGGCGGCGCGGACGTCGTCGTTCGCATCAATCGGCCGCTGTCGCTGGCGGTGCGCGACCTCGAGAATACGATCATGCCCGACGTGAACGGCGTCGCGCTCACGAAAATCGACAGCGCCTCCCACGTGAAGCTCCTCGACGAGCACGTGAGCGAGCTCGAGCTAAAGCGCGGCATGCCGCTCGGGCACACGAAGTTCATCACGATGGTAGAAACGGCCGATGCGTTCTCACGCCTGGACGAGATCCCGCGCGCAAGCCCTCGCGTAATCGCGATGAACCTCGGCGGCGAAGACTTCGCGCTCGATTGCGACATGCAGCCGGACGAGGACGTGCTGCTCGCGCCCAAGCAGCGCATGATCATCGCCGCACGTGCTGCCGGTGTGATGCCGCTCGGTTTCATCGGCACCGTCGCGGGTTTCGGCGACTGGCCGAAATTCCGCGAAATGGTGCGCCGATCACGGCGGTTCGGATTCGACGGCGCGGGCTGCATCCATCCCGGCCAGGTAACGATCGTGAACGAAGAGTATTCGCCGAGCGATGAGGAAGTAGCCTACGCACGCAAGATCATCGATCTGAATGAGGACGCAAAAAAATCCGGCCGCGGGTCTTTCGCGGTCGACGGCAAGATGATCGACGTGCCGATCATCGTGCGCGCGGAGAAGCTCATCAGGCGCCACGAAGCGATCCGGAAACGCGAGGCCCGTACGCTCGCCGCGATGAAAGGCTGAAGTGGAAGACACCATCACCGCGCGCTTCGCGCGGGAGATCGTCGGGCTCTCGTACCAAGCGCTGCCGGCCGAAGCGGTCGACGTGGCGAAGGCGGTCACGCTCGACGGGCTCGCGGTCATGCTCGCCGGCGCCACCGAACCGCTCGGTGTCGGACGCATATCCATCGACTATGTGAAAGCGCTCGGCGGCTCGGAACAGGCCAGCATCGTAGCCGGCGGGTTCAAGACCTCGATCGTGAACGCCGCCTACGCGAACGGCACGATGGCGCACGCGCTCGATTTCGACAATACGTGGTATCCGCTGAATCACCCCACGTCGCCTACGCTGCCGGCCATTCTCGCCATTGCGGAGCACCGCAGATTGCCCGGGAAGAAGGCGATCGAGGCGATTGCCGTTGCTTTCGAAGTTCAGGGCCGACTCCGCATGGCGGCAACGGGCATGGAGACGGGCTCCGGATTTCACAAGCCCGGCATCACGGGCACATTCGGCGCCGCCGCCGGCGCAGGCCGTCTCATCGGCCTCTCTCACGACCAGATGCTCGTCGCGCTGGGACTCGCTGGATCGCGCGCGGGCAGCATTGCGATCAACACGGGCACGATGACCAAATCTTCGCATTCGGGACATGCCGCGCGAATGGGCGTCGAGTGTGCGGTCCTCGCGGAAATGGGTTGGACCGCGAGCCGCAAAGTCTTCGAGCCGAAAGGTTTCTTCGATACGTTCTTCGGTGGCCGCGGTGAACCCGAGCTGCTGGTGCGAGACTTCGCAAAGCCTCTTCGGATGATCGACCCGGGTGTCGGTTTCAAGAAGCACCCGAGCAATTACTTTACGCATCGCCCCATCGACGGCGCGCTCGCCTTACGCGACAAACACGCCCTGGATCCGCGCTCGATCGAGTCGATCGAAGTCGTGTTTCCGCGCTTCGACTACGTGAACCGCCCGTATCCCGAGACGGGGCTCGACGGCAAGTTCAGCGTGCAGTACACGACGGCCATCGCGCTCCTCGACGGTGAAGTGACGGTAGACTCGTTTACGAACGAACGACGCTTCGGCGCCGACGTCGAGGCGCTGCTCCCGCGCGTGAAACTCGCGATGAACGATGCGATTCCCGCCGATTTCGATCGCATGCACTGCATCGTGAATGTCACGCTCCAGAACGGGACTAGGCATTCCGAGCGCGTAGACAGGCTTTCCGGGTGGATCGGTCAGCCGCTCACGCGCGCCGAGCGGCTGAAGAAGTTTCATTCATGCGCGAAACGTGTGCTCGCCCGGGAGGCAGCCGAGCGCGTCGTCGCGCTCGTCGAAAGACTGGATGAGCTCGCCGACATCTGCGAGATCATGGACATCGTGAGCACTCCAACCGTCCGCCATTCGTGAGCAGCCATGAACGGACCTGAAGATTCGAGTCGCCCGTGGCACCGGCCGGGCCAGTGGCTGGTGAATTCGGCGTACTGGGATGACGAGGCAACGGCCGCGCGGAGCCAGCTTCGCAAGAGCATCCGGTTCATCGACTGCACGGTGAGCGAAGGTGACGACTGCGTCGGCCATCAGCTCAACTGGAACACGCGGCTGGGCGTGATCGAACGGCTCGACGCGGTCGGCGTCGGCGAGATCACGATGCCGAGTCACGTCACCTTCGCCGAGGAGCGCGACCTCATCAAAGCGTGCCGACGCATCGGGATACGCACACCGCTCGTCGCGAAAGGGCCGGGTGTGCGTCCGCCGCTACGCGGTGACTGGAAAGGTGTGATCGACCGGCACGTCGATCTGGGCACTGAAGTGCTGAGCCCCATTTTCAAGTGGAGCTACGAGGATACCGCGTCGGATTTCAAAGAAGGCCTGAGCAAGGACGCGGTGGTCGACGCGATCGGCGAGAGCGTTTCGTACATGAAGCGCCACGGCGTGCGCGTCGTGCCGTGGATGGAAGATTCCATGCGCTCGCCACTCCCGACGGCATGTCTTTTCTTCAAAGCGATGGCGGACGCGGGCGCTGACGGCGTCTATGTCGTCGACAGCCGAGGCAACAGTACCCCGCTCGCCACACGTGTGTTCATCAGCCGCATCCGGAAAGCGGTCGGCGAGAGGTGCGACGTGTACATCCAACATCACAACGATCTCGGTGTCGCGACTGCGAACGCAATCGCGGCGGCGGAAGGCGGCGCAAGCTGGATCGATGCGTCGGTGATCGGCATCGGGGACCGCGGCGGCTGTGTGGCGCTCGAAGAAGCAGCGGCGCTCTTCGAAATGTACGGCGTCGATACGGGCATCAAACTCGAGCGACTCTACGATTTGTGCCTGTACGTCCAGCAGGCTTATGGCGTGCAGCTTCCTCCCTGGAAGCCGATCGTGGGATCCAACTGGAACAAGGAAGAAGGCGTGGGTCACCTCGGCGGCGCCGAGAACGCTGAAGCGACGATCGGTATCGCCCCACGCATGGTCGGCCGCGACTTCGAAGCCGTCATCGGAGGCAAGATTCTGTTCGGACGTGAGCGCAGCAGCGCGCAGACCGACGACCCCGTCTTTCTGCGGGAGCTGATGGCGGGGTGGGGATACGAAGCCGCGGAAGACGAGTTCCAGCTCGTGCTCATGCGCGCCCGCGCCGCGGTGGCAACGAACTACGGACGACACTACCTCACGTTCGACGAATTTCGCGCGATCTGCGAAGGCGTCTTGTCGCGCGAGCCATGAGCTTGCTTCGGCTTTCGGTGGTCATGGCAGCGGCGTTTGCAGCCTCTGCGCATGCGGCAGACGCGAATTACCCGAGCCGCCCAGTCCGGTTCGTGATGCCGTACCCCGTCGGCGGCACCATCGATATGTCCGGTCGTCTGCTCGCCCAGCAGCTTGCCGACAAGATCGGGCAGCAGGTCGTTGTCGACAACCGCACGGGCGCTGGCGGCACGCTCGGCACGGAGCTCGGGGCGAAAGCGCCGCCCGACGGCTACACGATCGTGATGGGCGGAACCGGCACGCTCGCGATCAGTCCGGCACTCGGTCGCCCGCTGGGATACCACCCGTTGAATGATTTCGTACCGATCACGTTGATCGCGACAACCCCCTACGTGCTGGTCGCACATCCGAGCGTGCCCGCCAGGACGGTTCGCGAGCTGATCGAGCTCGCAAAGTCGCAGCCGGGCCGGCTCAACTATGCGTCGGGCGGCAGCGGCAGCGCCCCGCACCTGATCGGCGAGATGTTCAGAACGCGTGCCGGCCTCGACGTGCTGCATGTTCCCTACAAAGGCAGCACGCCGGCGAAGATCGATCTGGTCGCGGGACGTGTGCAGTTGTTCTTCACCGGCATACCGCCGGTCGCGTCCGAAATCAGAAACGGGACACTGCGCGCGCTCGGCGTTACGACCGCGAAACGCACGCAGACGCTTCCCGATGTACCCACGATCGCAGAAAGTGGTGTGCGCGGCTTCGACGTCAGCCCCTGGTTCGGTGTGCTGGCGCCGGCGAAAACGCCGCCTGCGATCGTCGATCGCCTGAACGGTCTCATGGTCGGCGTCCTGCGCAACCCGCAACTGCGCGAGCGCCTCTCGCGCGAAGGCGTCGACGTCGTTGCAGGCTCCAGCAAGGAGTTTCAGGCGTTCATCCGCACGGAGATGGCGCAATGGGCCAGCGCCGTGAAGGAGTCCGGTGCGAAGGTAGAATGAGCGGCTAACCGTTGGCCGTTCACGGCTCGCGGCTCATCGCTTAGGGCTGACGAAATCATTTATGTCCCAGAACCTCGAAGACCTCAGGAAGTGGATAGGCGAAACAGAGAACGACGTCGATTACGTGACCGTTCCTGCAGTGCACCGTCTCGCCGCGACACTCGACCGCGAAGATCCCATGCCGAAGATCGGCGATCCGCTGCCGATCGGCTGGCATCAGATTTTCTTCCCGCGTGTCGTGCGTCACTCGCAGATCGGCCCTGACGGGCATCCGGCGCGCGGCGACTTCCTGCCGCCGGTCCCGCTGCCGCGGCGCATGTTCGCGGGCAAACGCATCACGTTTCACGCACCGCTTCTCATCGGAGACGAGATACGGCGCGAATCGGTCATTCAGAGCGTCGCGCCGAAGCAGGGCCGCACCGGTCAGATGGTCTTCGTCACGGTGAAGACGGATATCTACAGCTCCCGCGGTCTTGCGATCACCGAAGAGCAGGACATCGTCTATCGCGAGGAACCGGACCCCGCCGCACCGCCGCCACCGCCGCAGAAGGCACCGGGCACGGCCGTATGGAAGCGGTCCGTCACGCCTGACAGCGTCATGCTCTTCCGCTACTCCGCAATGACGTTCAACAGTCATCGCATCCATTACGACTATCCGTACGTCACGCAGGTGGAGAAGTATCCGAACCTCGTCATGAATGGCGGCCTCACGACTCTGCTCGCGTTCGAGCTTGCGCGCGTGCACGCATCGAGCCCCATTCGCCACATCGCTTCGCGCAACGTTCGCCCGATGTTCGTCGATCGCGAGATCAGCGTCTGCGGAGAACCTTCGGCGGACGGCAAATCGGCGAAGCTGTGGACGCTGGACGACAATGGCGCGCTGTCGCTCAGTGCCGAAGCGGAGTTCGCATAACTCTTGCAGGTCTCGATCGGCGTTACTCGTCACTTCTCACCCGTTACTCGTCACTGAAATGGCCGGCGGCCCGCTCCAAGGCATACGCATCGTCGATCTGACGTCGGTCGTCGTGGGACCGCTCGCGACACAGACTCTGGCCGATTACGGCGCGGAGGTGATCAAGGTCGAAAGCCTGACAGGCGATCTCGGGCGCACGATCGGCGGGCTGGGCGTCACGCAGGGCATGGGTCCCAAATTCCTGCATCTCAATCGGAACAAGCGCTCGATCGTCCTCGATCTCAAGAAGCCTGCCGGTCACGGGGCGCTTCTGAAGCTCATCGAGCGAGCGGACGTACTGGTGTGGAACGTACGGCCCGCTTCGATGGAGCGCATGAAGCTCGGCTACGAGGACGTACGGAAGGTCAATCCGAAGATCATCTATTGCGGCATGTTCGGCTTCGGTCAGCGCGGCCGCTACAGCGAGAAGCCGGCATACGATTCGATCATCCAGGGTTCCGCAGGTGTTGCGGCGCTGTACCACCGCGCCGCCGGCGAGCCGCGCTACCTGCCGATGGTCATGGCGGACAAGACCGTCGGCTTGATCGCCGTCCAGATGATTCTGATGGCGCTCTTTCACCGCGAGCGCACCGGCGAGGGGCAGGCGATCGAAATCCCGATGTTCGAAAACATGGTTGCGTTCGTCCTGTCGGAGCACATGTATCTGAAGACGTTCGACCCGCCGCGCGGCCCGACGGGAGACCCGCGCCTGCTCGATCCCCAGGCAAAGCCGCTCGCGACCAAGGACGGCTGGATCTGTGTTTCTGCGAACACGCAAGCCCAGGCTTTCGCGCTCTTCGACGCAATCGGCCGCCCCGAGCTCAAGAACGACCCGCGGTTCAGCAGCATCACCGCACGGTTCAAGAATGTGGGTGAGTATTTCCGGATACGTGCCGAAGCGCTCGAGACACGCACGACGGCAGAATGGCTCGAGATCTTCGATCGCTGCGATGTACCCGCGATGCCGTATCACACGCTCGATTCGCTGATGGAGGATCCGCACCTCGCGGACGTGGGCCTGTTCGAAACGATCGAACATCCCACCGAGGGCAGAATCGTGAACATGACGCTGCCCAACAAGCTGAGCCGCGGGGCCCGACAGGACTTCGCAGCCGCGCCGAAGCTCGGGCAGGACAGCGTAGAAATCCTGCGCGAGCTCGGTTACAGCGAAGAGGTGATCGCTCAGCTCGTCGAGAGCCAGGTGACGCTCGACGGCAGGATTGCGAAGTGATTGGCCAGCGTCTTACGGCGAGGACGACAGGCGCGTCCACCGCCGCGCGGCTGGCGCGTTAGGGCATAATGGCCGCCCCCGGTTTTTCATACCCCCACAGATCAGGAGATCCAGCGATGCAGTCGATATGGCGCACGGCGCCGCTCATCACCGCAGCCTTTCTTGCCTCGGCGGTTGCGATCAACGGCGCCATGGCGGCGCAGCAGGACTATACGCCGTCTGTCGGTCAGGAAGGCAAAGACGTCATATGGGTGCCGACACCGCAGGCGCTCGTCGAACGCATGCTCGAAATGGCCGGGACGAAATCGACCGATTACGTCGTCGACCTCGGCTCGGGCGATGGCCGTACCGTCATCACCGCGGCCAAAAAATTCGGCGCGCGCGCACTCGGCATCGAATACAACCCTGAAATGGTCGAGCTCGCCAAGCGCGCGGCCGCCAAGGAAGGTGTCTCGGACAAGGCGCAGTTCATGCAGGGCGACATTTTCGCGACCGATTTCAGCAAAGCGACCGTGCTGACGCTCTACCTGCTGCCTTCACTCAACGTGAAGCTGCGGCCAACCATACTCAACATGCGCCCGGGAACACGCGTCGTCTCGCACGCGTTCACGATGGACGATTGGCAGGCCGACCAGGTCGATTCGGCCGACGGACGCACCGCATACATGTGGATCGTGCCGGCGAAAGTGGGCGGCACGTGGAAAATCGACGTGACCGGCGCCGGCGCGCGCAGCTACGAAGCGACGTTCAACCAGACATTCCAGAACGTCGCCGGCAACGCGAAAGCCGATAACAGAAACGTACAGATTTCGAACGGCAAGCTGCGCGGCGAGACCATTACGTTCAGCCTCGGCGATGACAGCGCCCGCCGCGAGTTCACCGGACGCGTAACCGGCAACAAGATCGAAGGCACCGTGAAAGGCGGCGGTGACGCCAGGTTCGTCGCAACTCGCGTCGGAGAAGCGAAGTAATTCACCGCAGGCCCAGCTCGGCTCGCGGCTTTTCGATTTCCGTGTCGAGCGCGACGGGACGAAGCAGCCGGTAGATGGGCACTTCGCTGGGCGCGGCCTCCTGCGGGTTCGCGAGGCCGCGTCTGTCCGTCGGTATCATGCCGAGGGCGACAAAGCTCGACGGCGACTCGGGCTCGAGTGCCGCGACGAGCACGTTCGCGTTCGGCTGCGCCATCCTGTAGACGAAGGTCCCTGCCGGGAACATGCGTTTGCGCAGACGTACATCGGTCGTCACCGTGCTGCGGATGTGTCCCTCTACGAACACGTTGCCCTGGCGGCGTTCCGTCACCTCGTAGCTTTCAACTTCCAGCTCGACGGGCCGTAAAAGGCGCCGCACTTCGATGCCCGAGAGGGCGAGGCGTCGTGCGACCTCGGCGTGCGACGGGAGCACCAGATAGGCGTACGGCCGTGAGCGCGCGAGCCCCGGAACGGCTTCTCGCGGATCGATCCATTCGACTTCGACCTCTTTCGGTTCGCCCGTTTGCGGCTCGAGCATGGTGAGCTTCTGTTTGCGGCTCGGCATATTGAGCGTGATCGCGACACGATCGTCCGGAGCGGGATCGCGGCCGCGGCGCGTAACTTCATCGCGTGCCGCCTGGGTCACCTGCCGCACCTCCGTGGCGTGTTCGGCCGCGGTTCTCAAAATGCTCGCGATCACCGTGTACTGGCTGTGCACGCGGCGAGCGAAGCTGTCGCGCCCGATGCCCACGCCGCGCGATTCCACCAGGAACGAGAGCGCATTCTGCAGGCCGGCGTAGTTGCGGCCGATGTCGGGCGCCGTGCCGCCGCCGGCGACGCGCCTGTCCTTCACGCTGTAACCCGTCGTGTAGTACCAGAAATGGCTGTATCCCGCCGCGGCCACATCTCGCGCGATATTGCGGCTGAAAACCCGTTCCGCGACGTCCGTGAGCCTCGCATCGATATTCGGGTGCGTCGCGTACGCCATCGTGAAATCGTACGACTGCAGCGCGTCGAACTTTTCGATCCAGCGAGTCGCGACGCTGAATTCGTGCGCATCGACGAAGACGTCCGGCTGCAGCTCTGAAGTCGCGCGACGTATCGCCATCGTCTCCGGCAGGTCCACTTTGAGGTGGTCTCGATTGACGTCCACACAGCTCGCCGTGCCTCGCCAGAAATAGTGCGCGCCGTCGGGGTTGGCTCGCGGCATGATCGCGACCGTGATGCGGTCGAGCAGCGGCTTCAGCTCCCCGTCGGCGAGCGAGCGGGCGACGGCAAGCAGCGCTTCGCCGCCCGCGGGCTCATTGCCATGCATCTGGCCGACCATCAGCACGACAGGTCGCCCGAGCCGCCGCAGCTCCGCAGGTGCGAACCTTCGCGCATTAGTGAGCACGAGGAGCGGCACCGCCCGCCCTTCCTGTGAAAAGCCGGCCGTGCGCACGACCATGTTGTCCGTGCGCCCGGATAGCCGTTGGACATAGGACAGCATGTCGTCGTACGTGGTGAAGCCCGCCGCATCCGGCGCCAACGCAGGCGTATCGAAGCGTACGGCCGGATCGGGGTAGCGGCGCTTCACCGCGTCCGCCTGTTCGTACTCGGCGCCTCTCACACATTGCGCCCAGCCGGCTGACGACGTAGCCGCGCAGCTCATCGCCAGCAGCATTCCGACAATCGCTCGTGCTCTCGCAAATCTCATGGTCGTTTCTCCTCGTCGACGCGGCACGCCTTGCCACGAGCCCTCTATAATGCCCGCAGCATCGGCAACGACCTCTCGTCGCCGCTCTTTCACGGACACAAGCCACCACGGAGCTCGAGCACATGCCACAGGAACGGTCCCACGTCGTCGTCGTCGGCGGCGGCATCATGGGCGGCGATGTCGCCATCGTTTTCGCCGCGAACGGCTGGAACGTTCACGTCATGAGCCCGTCTGCAAAAACGCGCGCCGCGCTGCCCGGTCGCATCGAGGCGGGGCTCGGGAAGCTCGGTGCCGACCCCGCCTGGGCGCGCAACGTCTCGACATACACCACGCTGGACGAGATCGACTGGGCTTCAGTCAAGATGGTCGTCGAAGCGGCCACCGAAGATCTCGCGCTCAAGCAGCGGCTTTTCGCGGAACTGGAGCGGCTCGCCGCTCCAGACGTGCCGCTCGCCACCAACACGTCGAACTTTCCCATAGGAGAGATCGGCAGGAACCTGAAACACCGCGGCCGCGTGCTGGGCCTTCATTTTTTCATGCCGGCACATCTCGTGCCGCTCGTGGAGATAGTCAGCTCCGACGCGACGGACCCCAGGATCGCGCAGCAGATGGTCGAGCTCATGAGGTCGCTCGGTAAAGCGCCGATCTGGGTCAGGAAAGACGTGCCCGGCTTCGTCGGTAACCGCATCCAGCACGCCATGATGCGCGAAGCGCTGTACCTCATCGAGGACGGTATCTGCGACGCTGAAGCCGTCGACACGGCCGTGCGGTATGGTTTCGGGTTCCGGTTCATCGCATGCGGCCCGATCATGCAGAAAGAGATGTCGGGATGGGACACGAACTACTTCGTCGCGAGCGCGTTGTATCCGCATCTCTACAAGAACGACGGGCCGCCGAAGTTACTGAAGGAGCTCGTCGACAAGCGTCACCTCGGCATGAAAACCAAACACGGTTTCTGGGAATGGACCGACGAGAAGATCGCGAAGGAAAAAGCCCGCATCGAGAAAGCGCTGCAGGCCGGTATGGATATTCTGAAAGCCGACAGGGACGCTTGAGCACCGAAGTGAGCGGGCACATTTCTCTACGGACATCTGCGATGCGACGCCAAGGCCGCGCAGCCCTCTTATGTACCTTGGCAACGTTGCTTCCGTCTACTGCCGCCCACGCGCAATCCCCGGCGTATCCGAGCAGGCCAATACGCGCGATCGTGCCGTTCCCGGCCGGCGGCGGCATCGATACGGTGGTTCGTCTGCTCGGCCCGCGCATGAGCGAGACCCTGGGTCAACCCATACTCGTCGACAACCGTTCGGGCGCAAGCGGCACGCTCGGCACGGAGCTCGTCGCGAAAGCGCCGCCTGACGGCCACACGCTGCTCGCCACGTTTTCGAGCCACGCGCAAAACCAGATCCTTTACCGCAACCTGCCTTTCGACACTCTGAGGGACTTTGCCCCGATAACCGTCTTCGGCACGGTTCCCAATATCCTGGTCGTGAATCCCGCGCTTCCGGTAAGGACGGTGAAGGAACTCGTGGCGCTTGCCAGAAAACGCCCCGGCGACATTCTCTACGCCTCGATCGGCCCCGCGTCACCTTCTCATCTCACGGCAGAGCTGTTCAACTCGATGGCCGGCATCAAGACGACGCACGTGCCCTACAAAGGTGCCGCGCCGTCGATGGTTGCGCTCATCGCGGGGGAGACGCAGCTCACCTTTACGACAGTGCTGGTGGCGGTGCCCTATCTCAAAACCGGGAAGCTGCGAGCACTCGGCGTCGCGTCGCTCAAGCGATCTCCCGCCGTCCCGGACGTGCCGACGATCGACGAAGCCGGAGTGAAAAGCTTCGACTCGACCGCCTGGTGGGGTGTACTTGCGCCGGCGAAGACGCCGCGGCCGATCATCGATCGGCTGCATTCGGTCGCGGTGGCGACGATGAAGTTGCCCGACATGCGCGACCGCCTGAATCAGCTGGGCGCCGAGCCGGCGGGACACACGCCCGAAGCATTCGATCAGCTCATTCGCGACGATATCGCGAAGTGGGGGAAAGTCGTCCGAGCGCTCGGCATCACCGCCGAGTAAGCACACGATCGCGCGCAGCGACTCGCTTTCATGAAGGGCATGAGATTAGGCCCGCTTTTGTGGTCCTTTTCGCTTGCTGAACGTTAATGCGAGTTGGTACCATTTGTCGCGAGCGATCAAATGATTTGCAGGCGCTCTGGACAGGGCTCCAAGAAGCCCACTCACCCACGGAAGGACCTTCTGTGACAACGCAGTCAGGGGAACGTGAGTCGCTCGCGTACCTGCCCGATTATGTGGACCAGCGGCACGTCCATGCGGCCGACGCCGGCCTGGTTCTTGAAAAACAAACCCGCAAAGACGGTCTGCTG
>DASRIK010000178.1:0-3708 GCA_035650035.1 Burkholderiales bacterium
GCGCTCGTTCCCCAGCTCGCGCAAAAAGTCGAAAGCGGTTTTCTCCTGGGCGGCCTTACGAGCTCACGCGCGCAAAACCTGCAGATTGCCGATCGCGTGATGGACGGCGGCATTTCCGGGGTCGCGTTTGCGGACACGGTGACGATCGCAACGCGCCTCACGCAGGGCTGCAGTCCGATCGGGCCGAAGCACGCGGTAACGAACTGTCAGCGAAATATCATCGTGACGCTCGACGGGCGTCCGGCGCTGGAAGTGTTCCTAGAGGACGTCGGCGAGTCGATCGCGGGCGATATCGAGCGTATCGGTGGTCATGTCTTCGTCGGGATCGCGATTCCCGGGAGCGACACGGGTGACTACCTCGTGCGGAACCTCGTCGGGATCGATCCGTCGAACAAGCTCGTCGCGATCGGAGATCTTCTGCAGCAGGGTGCGACCGTCATGTTCTGCCGGCGCGACGCGGAGACCGCTCGCGAAGACATGACGCGCATGCTCGACAGCATCCGCAAAGGGCTTTACGCGCCGCCGCAAGGCGCGCTCTACTATTCCTGCCTCGGCCGCGGCGCGGGCCTTTTCGGTCCCAACTCCGAAGAGCTCAAGATGATCCGCTCGGCTCTCGGCGATTTCCCGCTCGTCGGCTTCTTCTGTAACGGAGAGATTTCGCACAACCGGCTCTACGGTTACACCGGCGTGCTGACGCTTTTCCTATGAATCTCTTTCGGGAGCTCGGCGCAACGTGGCTCGATGCGCTGGCGCTCCTCTCGTTCCTCGGCGGCTGGATCGGCTATGCCGCGTTTGCTGCGCGTCATGGCCGGGCCGTGTCGAGCCTCCACAACCGCATGGACCATTTCCGGCGGGAATGGATGGTGCGCATGATCGAGCGCGACAATCGCATGGTGGACGTGGGGATCATGCGCGTGCTCACGCGGAGCTCGCAGTTTTTCGCGTCGACCACGATGCTCGTGCTCGGCGCGCTCATCGCGCTCACCGGCTACATCCAGCAGGCGCTCGATGTGGTGTCGGGTCTGCCTTTCACCGTCAAGGGCTCGGCGCGGCTGCTGGAAGTGAAGATCCTGCTTCTCGTCGTGATCTTCACGTACGCGTTCTTCAAGTTCTCCTGGGCGATGCGGCAGCTCGGCCAGGCCGCCACGCTCATCGGCGCGGCGCCCGCCAAACCGACGGGCAGCGCCGAACAGCACGCACCGGTGATCAATCGCATAGCGCGGATCGCGTCGTACGCAGGCACGAACTTCAACAACGGCCTCCGCGCATACTATTTCGGTCTCGCTGCGCTCGCATGGTTTCTCCATCCGTGGCTCATGATCGGGGCGACGGCGTGGGTCATCTATGTGCTGTATGCGCGCGAGTTCAGATCCAAGACGCTGAACGCGCTCATCGAAGACGACGCCTCGGATCGGCTTCGGACGTGATGCGCTGCTTCGGCTGAAGAGGCCGCAGCGGCCGGCAGCTCAGAGGTCCCCCTTGGGGATCCGCAGCCACAGCTCGTCACCGAGCTCCTTCAGCGCCGCCTCGACGCGCTCGGCATCGCGTGCAAAGCGGTGCTTCATGCCGCGCTCGTGCGGCGGAAGCGAGCGGGCCCGCGCGGGGCTCATGTTGTCGTAGACGTCGGCGAGTTTCACGCGCAGCGCCTTCACGCTTCTGCTCCGCACGATGCGGTCGACGTAAACGTTGTGACTTTCGCCTTCCGGCTTTCTGCGCGTGAGCAGATCGACGAGCTCGAGCACCTCGCCGCTGTAACCCATCTCATGCAGGTCCTGCATCGTCACGAACGTGTCTTCCACGACATCGTGGAGAAGCGCCGCGTGACGCTCGGCCGCCGTGCAATGTGCGAGACGCATCGCGACTCGTAGCGGGTGCAGGTAGTAGGGCCGCCCGGATTTGTCGATCTGGCCCTCGTGCGCGCGACGCATGAGCTCGATGCTGCTGCCGAGGTCAGGATGCGGAACGGTGTCGGGCCCCACGCGAGCGCACCTTCATCCGCCGGCCGGTGCGAGAAAAGTCAACGCTGCGTGCTCGACGCGAAGCTCGACCGAAGCGAGCGCCGGTGGCTCCTCGTCGCCCGCGGGCCAGGGCTCATCGTCGAAATGCACTTCGAAGCCGCTCCAGTTCATTGTGATCTCACGCGCACGCAGCCGGGGCAGGTCGGGATGCGCGAGATCGCCACGCTGCCACGTCGCGAGCGATTTGTTCAACTTGTCGCGCTCGGCGGCGGTGACGAGAACGACGTCGAGCATGCCGTCGGCCGGCGCGACGTCGGGAGCGAGATACAAATTCGGTCCGACGAACTCCATGTTCATCGCTTCGAACAGCACGTAGTCTCCCGAATAATCTTTGCCGTCGATACGCAGCTCGAGCGCCTGCGGTGCGCAATCGGCGAGTCGCTGCCGGAGCATACGCAGCGCGTACGTGACTTTCGCGTCCGCGTCGGTGAGCGCGGCGAGGGTGCGATTGCGGTCGGCAACCGGAATCGTGCAGGCGAAAAGGCCGACACCCATCGCTTCGACGAAATAGCGCGAGCCCCAGGGTCCTTTCGCGACTCCCACGTCGAATGTCATGCGTCGGGAGAGGTCCCAGCCCCTGACGATCTCCTCCAGCGTGAGCTCGGTGAGCCGCAGCGTTTTCGAAATATTGTTCGCAGTCCCCAGCGGCAGCGGCGCCATCGGGATATCGCGGCCGATGAGCTTCTTTGCGACGCGCCCTACAGTACCGTCGCCGCCTGCCACTGCGACCGCGTCTGCGGGTTCGTCCAGCACTGCAGCCCAGGCGTCATCGTCGGAGGGCTGGTAGCGCACTTCATGGCCGGCCTGGCGCAGCAGCGCCTGCAATGCTTCTCCGTCAGGCTGATTGTCGTCGCCTGCGCCGGCATTGTGGACAAGGGTTACGCGCACGATCTTTGCGTCTTCTTCATGGGTAGGCCCGGTTCCTGTGCAACAAACATACCGGCAGCACTTTTCGCAGGCAGGAAAACGACCATGCGTATCCTCATTGCAAACGACGACGGCGTTTACAGCCCGGGCATCTGCGCGCTGGCGGAAGTGGCGCAGGCATTCGGCGACGTGCGGGTCGTGGCGCCCGACGTCGAGATGTCTTCGGCGAGCCACTCCATCACCTCATCGCGCCCGCTATCCTACAAGCGCACGCCGCTGAAAGGCATCGAAGCCTATCGCGTGAATGGCACGCCCGGAGACTGTGTGGCGCTCGGTGCCTACCACTGGGAAAAAGTCGACGTCGTGCTGTCCGGAATCAATCTCGGACCCAACCTCGGCAACGGTTTATGGCATTCGGGCACGCTCGCCGCGGCTAAACAGGCCGTGCTTTTCGGCATGCGCGGCTTCGCATTCAGCACGCCGGTGGGCGAGGAAGAGCCGAATTGGGAAATGCTCAAGCGCTGGTCGGCGAAAGTGCTGGAGATCCTGCTGCCCGATGAGCGTCTGTCGCTCGTGAACGTGAATTTTCCCATGCGGGAGCCCACAGGTCTCCAGTGGACGCGCCAGTCGGTCAAGCAGTACGACGGCAAGGTCGTGCCCGGGCGCGATCCCATGGGCCGCGAGCACTTCTGGTTCACCGTCATTCCGATCGAAGAAACGGAGGAGGGCACCGATCGCTATGCCGTCGAGCACGGTTTCGTTTCGATGACGCCGCTGCGGCTCGACCTGACGAACGAAATCGAGCTGGCCGAAGCACGGAAGC
>DASRIK010000179.1:0-5194 GCA_035650035.1 Burkholderiales bacterium
TTGCCTCGACACGCCCACGAGCGGAGAGTATTGGCTCGCCGGCGATAAAGTCTCGGAGCTCTCCGGCGATGCGCTGGCCGCCATTCGCAACCGCCGGATCGGTTTCGTGTTCCAGAGCTTCAACCTGCTGCCGCGCACTTCCGCCTTGGAAAACGTGGAGCTGCCGCTCCTCTACAGTCATGTGTCGGCGGACGAGCGTCGCAAACGGGCACTCGCGCGGCTCGAAGAAGTGGGTCTCGCTGAGCGCGCAGGGCACCATCCGGCGCAGCTTTCGGGCGGACAACAACAACGCGTTGCCATCGCGCGCGCGCTCGTGAACAACCCGGTGCTGATCCTCGCCGACGAGCCCACAGGCGCACTCGACACGCGCACGAGCTTCGAGGTGATGGGTCTTCTGCAGGACCTGAACCGGGGCGGGATGACCGTCGTGCTCGTCACGCACGAGCACGACATCGCCGACTTTGCCTCGCGGCTCATCACCTTCAGAGACGGTCATGTGGTCGACGACCGGCGCGTGACCCCGGTCAACGCTCAGGAAAAAATGCGCGAGGTCGCGCCCGCATGACATGGCTCGCAGGCATCCGCATCGCGCTGCGCGCGCTTCGCGTGAACAAGCTGCGCAGCATCCTGACGATGCTCGGCATCATCATCGGTGTCGGTGCGGTCATCACGATGATCGCGATCGGCTCCGGCGCGCAGGCCCAGGTCGAAGAGCAGATCAAGGCGCTCGGGACCAACCTCATCATCGTGCTGCCCGGTTCGGTCACCTCGGGCGGCGTACGGATGGGCGCAGGCTCACGCTCGTCCCTCACTGAAGACGATGCCTATGCCATGCAGCGCGAGCTTCCGGACGTGCAGGCCGCGGCGCCCGCGGTGCGCGGCACCGGTCAGGTCGTCTACGGTGGAACGAACTGGTCCACCCAGTTTTTCGGCATCACGCCCGAATACTTCGAGGTTCGCAACTGGGTCATCGGGTCCGGAAAAGGCTTCGATGCCGCGGACATCACCGGCGCCGGCAAAGTGGTGCTTCTCGGCGAGACAGTCGCGCGCACGCTCTTCGGCGACAGCGATCCGATCGGACAGATCGTGCGCGTGCGCAAGGTGCCGATGGAAGTGATCGGCGTGCTCGAGCGCAAAGGCCAGAGCCTTCAGGGCCAGGATCAGGACGACGTGATTCTCATGCCGATCACGACGGCACGAAATCGCGTCCTGGGGGGCACTCAGGCGAAGCTGCGCTCCGTCGGGACGATCTCCGTCAAAGTGCGCGACGGTGCCGACATGGCGCAGGCGGAAGCCGAGATCAGCATGCTGCTGCGGCAGCGCCATCGACTGCAGCCGGGTCAGCCGGATGACTTCACGTTGCGTAACCTGTCCGAAGTCCTGGGTGCGCGCGAGGAGTCCACGCGGATCATGACGCTGCTGCTTGCCGCCGTCGCCTCGGTTTCCCTGCTGGTGGGCGGCATCGGCATCATGAACATCATGCTCGTTTCGGTGACCGAACGCACCCGCGAAATCGGGCTGCGCATGGCTGTAGGCGCGCGTGCGAAAGACATCCTTTCGCAATTTCTCGTCGAAGCCGTCACGCTCGCGCTGGTCGGTGGCATGTGCGGGATCCTGCTGGGTGTGAGCGGATCGTATGCGATCGCGCATTTCGCGGGCTGGCGTACGGATCTCAACGTGAATGCAATCGTGCTCGCGGTGAGCTTCGCGGCGGCCGTAGGTGTCTTTTTCGGCTTCTACCCGGCGCGCAAGGCGTCGCGCCTGCTTCCCATCGAGGCCCTCCGCTACGAGTAGGTTCAAGTAAACTAGCGGCCTTCATGGATCCCGTGCTTCTGCTGAAGGCGCTCATTCTCGGCGTCGTCGAAGGCCTCACCGAGTTTCTTCCGATTTCCAGCACGGGGCACCTGATCATCGCGAGCCAGCTTCTCGATTTCCACGATGAAAAGG
The DNA here is from genome assembly GCA_035650035.1 of Burkholderiales bacterium. Classification (GTDB taxonomy): domain Bacteria; phylum Pseudomonadota; class Gammaproteobacteria; order Burkholderiales; family SG8-41; genus JAQGMV01. Next base: position 1,948 of record DASRIK010000179.1, read on the forward strand.
GCAAGGTATTCGAAATCGCGATTCAGACAGGCGCAATGCTGGCTGTGGTGTGGGAGTACCGCGCGCGTTTCACCCATGCGCTGACGGGCGCGGCCAGTGATCCGGTCGCGCGGCGCTTCATAGTCAATCTGGTTATCGCTTTCGTCCCCGCCGCAGTGCTCGGACTTCTTTTCGGCGGATACATCAAAGAGCATCTCTTCGATGCAGTGCCGGTCGCGATCGCGTTCATCGTCGGTGCTTTCATCATCCTGTGGGTCGAGCGCCGGCACCGGACTGCACGCGTGGAAAGCGTCGACGAGATGACATGGAAGGATGCGCTGAAAGTCGGCATCGCGCAGTCGTTCGCGCTCATACCCGGAACGTCGCGGTCCGGCGCGACGATCATCGGGGGCATGCTATTCGGGCTGTCGCGGCGCGCGGCGACCGAGTTTTCGTTTTTTCTCGCGGTGCCCACGTTGATTGCCGCGGGTGCGTACGATCTCTACAAGCACCGCGACGTGCTGAGCGTCGCCGATACGCCCGTGTTCGCCGTGGGCCTCGTCACTGCATTCGTTTCCGCGTTCGTATGCGTGCGCTGGCTGATACGCTTCATCGCGACCCACGATTTCACCATCTTCGCCTGGTATCGCATCGTCTTCGGCGTCGTGGTTCTCGTCACCGCCTACACAGGCCTCGTGGTGTGGTCCGCCTGAAGGCCTGACGCCGCGACTACCGTCGGCCGTTCGCGCGAGGCGAAGCGGCCCCCGCGGAGGCGTGGCATCGATCCGTATGATCTCGTTGCAGCGCTATCACGATCTGTTCGGCATTCCCGAGCTGCGCGCGACAATCGTCGCTTCGATCGCCGGCCGGATCCCCATCGGCATCGCGGGACTCGCGATACTTCTTTTCGTGCAGGGCCGCTCCGGTTCGTTCAGCCTCGCGGGGACTGCGAGCGCGCTTTACGTCCTCGGCCTCGGCGTCGTTGCGCCGTTTCTCGGCAGGCTCATAGACCGTCTGGGTCCCCGCCCGGTGCTCACGGTGTGCGCAATCACCTATCCCGCGGCGCTCATCGGGCTTGCGGTGCTCGTGCTCACGTCCGCTCCGGCTGCAAGCATTCACGTAATGTCCGTGCTCGCCGGCGCGACGCTGCCGCCAATCAGCGCATGTACGCGCGCGTTGTACCCGAAGCTGCTGTCCGACGGCGCGCTGCTGCACACGGCGTATTCCGTCGATTCGGCGCTCGTCGAGATTGTCTTCATCGTAGGCCCTGCTTTGGTGGCCGCCTGCGTGGCCGCGAATCGACCGGAGGCGGCCGTGCTGCTTGCCGCGCTGTCGGCTGCATTGGGCACCGCGATGTTCATGCGTGCTCCCGCGGTGAAACGCTGGACGGCGGCACGGGCGCTGGGCGAACGTGACGTGCTCGGGGTACTGCGCGATCGCAGGCTGTTGCTGGTATTCGGCGTCACGGTGCTCTACTCGATCGCCTTCGGGCTTTTCGAGGTGGCCGTAACTGCGCACGCAGCCGCGAAAGGCTCTCCAGCGGCGGCCGGTGTCGCGCTCGCACTGGCGAGCGTCGGCAGCGGTACCGGTGCGGTGGTGTTCGGCGCGCGGCACTGGCGCGCACCGCTCAAGCAGCAGTTCGTGCTCGCGCTCGCGGTCATGGCGGCAGGCGCCCTGCTGCTCGTGCCGATCGACGATCTTTATGTCTATGCGGCGGGCTGCCTCGTCGCCGGCGTGCCGATGGCGACCGTCATCGCGACCCAGTCGCTGCTGCTATCCCGGCTCTCGCCTCGCGCGCGGCTGGCGGAAAGCTTCACGTGGGGCACGACGTGCCTGCTGGTCGGCGTAAGCGGTGGGATCGCTGCGGGTGGTGTGCTGGCCGAAACATTTCCTGCCCACTGGCTGCTCGTCGCTGCGGGCGCGTCGACGGCGCTGGCCGCATTTCTCGCAGCGACGCTCTTACAAAGCGACGATGAAGGAGTGGCGAAAAGAGCTGACGAGAAGAAGTGATCAGCTCTGGATCCACGGCAAGCCCGCGAAGCGCCAGCCGCCTTTGGTGTTCCGATGCCCGGATTCGTCCTTGTCGCCTTCGAAGCCTTCCAGCACGTTGTAGCACTCGGCGTATCCCGCCTGCTGCGCGAGCATTGCTGCGTTGTGCGAGCGGCCCCCGCTGCGGCAGATGAACATGACCGGCGCGTCCTTCTCCACTTTCTGCTCGAGCTGCTTCACGAAATCCGGATTGGGGCGGCTCCCAGGGTAAGTCAGCAGCTCGACTTCGATGGCGCCGGGGATGCGGCCGACCCACTCGAGCTCCGCGCGCGTGCGCACGTCCACGAGCTTCGCGTTCGGCACTTCGCGCAACATCTCGTGGGCTTCCCTGGGCGTCACAGCGCCGTCGTATGCCAGTCCCAGTTGCTTCGCCCGTTCACGGGCCGTTTCAACGATCTTGCTTTCGCTCATCGGCGTTCTTTCCCAGCTTGTCGGAAGGCGGCGATTTTAGCAGGCACCAGAATGGCCATCGGCTCCGACATCATCGCGTCGTCTTGGTGCATAATCGCTTGGGCGCGCACCGTGTTGGTGCGGCGCCCCCGGGTGACACAGCACAAGTGACTGTTGGACAAGAGCTTTCATGCCGAGTCCGCTGGCACACTTTCTGCTCACCCGGCACTCCCGTTGGTTCACTTCAATAGATAACCAGGAGAACAGAATGGCAGGCGGTGCCGACGTCACCAAAATGATCAAGGACAACGAGGTCAAGTTCGTCGACCTTCGTTTTACCGACACTCGGGGGAAGGAGCAACACGTCTCGGTGCCGGCCAAGGCTTTCGAGGAAAGCAAGTTCACGGACGGTCACGCGTTCGACGGCTCGTCGATCGCCGGATGGAAAGGCATCCAGGCGTCTGACATGTTGCTCATGCCGGACCCGGACTCGGCTCGCATGGATCCGTTCACCGACGAGCCTACGCTCCTGCTGACGTGCGACGTCGTCGAGCCTTCGGACGGCAAAGGCTATGACCGCGATCCTCGCTCGATCGCGAAGCGCGGCGAAGCGTACCTGAAGTCGACCGGCATCGGCGACACCGCCTACTTTGGCCCCGAGCCCGAGTTCTTCGTTTTCGATTCCGTGACCTGGAACGTCGATATGTCCGGGTCGTACGTGAAGATCAAGTCGGAAGAAGCACCGTGGTCTACGCAGGAGGATTTCGAAGGCGGCAACATGGGGCACCGGCCGCCGATCAAAGGCGGTTACTTTCCGGTTCCGCCGGTC
>DASRIK010000180.1:0-5712 GCA_035650035.1 Burkholderiales bacterium
CAGGCCCCCGACCTGCAGCAGAAGCTTGGCGAATTGGTGATCGACGTCGCGCCAACCAGCCGGGACGAGTTCACGGCGTTCATACGCTCGGAGCTCGATCGCTGGGCAAAGGTGGTGAAGGACGCCGGCATCCCCCTGCAATGACGTGCATGACGAGCTACAGGGCGCGCGATACGAAGGCTGCGCGACGCGATGGATGTCTCAGCCGCTTTTCTTCGGCGTCGATCGGTAGCGCGCAGCAGGGCGCTGCCCGCCAGACCGATCGTCCGACACGTTTGCTCGCTTCTGCGTGACGGGAGGGCGGGGCACCTTCCCATAGATGGACGCAGGTTGTCGCGCTCGCGGACGCTGTTTACCCATTCGGCAATTGAAGCATAATTGCACCGCTACGGCTGTCATGCTCACAAAGCTGCTGCTTCAGGGGGTGTCATGAAAGCGCTCATCGCGTCGCACGCCGTTACTGCAGTGCTGGCTTCCGTCGTTACGTATTGCGTGTTCGTCGGTTCGCCGGATGGCGTCTCGGTCCTGCGAGCGCATGCGCAGGCCCCCGCCCCGGCGCCAGGCACGCGTCAGATCGAGCTTTTCAAGACGACGATGAACGACGTCATGGGCCGCGTCGTCACGATCCGTCGCACTGAGCGCGATCCCGGCTCCGGCACCGGTCCCCATCGCCATCCCGGGAGCCATACCTTCGGTTACGTGCTCGAAGGCACCTACGAAATCAAGGTCGACGATGGGCCGGTGCGCAGGCTGGGCCCGGGCGAAATGTTCTACGAAGCACCGGGCCAGTTGCATGCCGTTTCGCGCAACGGGAGCACGAAGGAAGTCGTGAAGTATCTCGTCATCCAGGTGTCCGATCCCACAAAACCAGCGACCGTGATGGAGTAGGGGATCGACTCGGCGGGCGTACAAAATGTGTTCGCGGATTTGCCGGCCGACCATTCGGCCGAGCAGTTCCGCGACCTTTTGAAACGGCCGGGTCTGCGAATCGAACGGATTGTTTCGACCGGACAATCGAGCCCGCCTGGATTCTGGTACGACGAGCCACGGGCTGAATGGGTCTTGGTGTTGTGCGGTGAGGCAAGGCTCGCGTTCGACGACGATGCGCGCGCGGTCGTGCTCAAATCGGGCGACTTTGTCGACATCCCCCCGCATCGCCGCCATCGCGTGGAATGGACGCATCCGACCGAGCCGACGATCTGGTTGGCAATACATTACGACGCGTGAGCCTCTTGATACTTCTTCAGAAATGGAGGACGACGTGAAAAAAAGATTGTGGACCCAGGCTTTGTCACTGCTCGCATGCTTCCTTCCGTTCTTGTCGGCGGCCGCGCAGCAACCGTCCCCGAGCGGAGTCAAAACACTTTCGCCGAGCGGAGCGATCAAGCCGACCGGCACGTGGAACCTCGGCACCCGCGCCGGCGACTTCGTGTTCATTGCCGGGATGCGCGGAATCGATCCGAAGACGAACGCGCTGATCCCGGGCGAGGAAGCGCGGGTTCTGCAGGCGTTTCGTAACATGCAGTTGATCGCCGAGTCGGAGGGCGCCTCGCTTCGCGACGCCGTGCGGCTCGTGGTGTACGTGACGGACATGTATCGCTACCGGCCCCTCGTCAACAAGGTTCAGGAACAGCTCTGGGGAGCCGGTCCGTATCCACCCCGTACGATCGTCGAAGTCGACCGGCTGAATCAGGACGACATCGTGGAGGTCGAAGGCACTTTTTACGCCCCACAGAAACGTTGAGGGCCGACATGTCGTTCGATTCACAGGCGTTCGGCGTCTACACCATTGCGGCAACCCCCTTCCATCCCGATGGCCGCATCGACACTGCCTCGATCGACCGCCTGACGGATTTCTATCTGGAGCGGGGCGTCAGCGGGATCACCGCGCTCGGCGTCATGGGCGAAGCACCGAAGCTCGACGGCGACGAATCCGTCGCGCTGGTCAAGCAGATGGTGAAGCGCGCGGGGAAAGTGCCGGTCGTGGTCGGCGTGACTTCGCCGGGCTTCGCGCCGATGCGTGCGCTCGCGCGGGAGTCGATGGAAGTCGGCGCAGCCGGCGTGATGATTGCGCCACCGTCTACGCTACGGACGGACGATCAGATCGTCACGTATTACCTGCACGCGCGCGAAGCGATCGGCGATGACGTGCCTTTCGTGCTGCAGGATTATCCGCTCGGGTTCAGCGTCGTGATGGCGCCACAGGTGCTGCGACGCATCGTCAGCGAAAATCCGTCGTGTGTGATGCTGAAGATCGAAGACTGGCCGAGCCTCGAGAAGATCGCGGCGGTGCGCAAGCTGGAAACAGATGGTGAGATGCGCCACGTGTCGATCCTCACCGGGAACGGCGGCGTGTTCGTGAATTACGAGCTCGAGCGCGGCTCGGATGGCGCCATGACGGGCTACGCTTTTCCCGAGATGATGGTCGATCTCGTGAAGCTTTCGAGGTCGGGCAAGCGCGACGAGGCGCACGATCTTTTCGATGCGCATCTTCCGCTCATTCGTTACGAGCAGCAGCCCGGCGTGGGGCTTGCGGTTCGCAAGTACGTTCTTCAGAAGCGAGGCGCGATCGCGAGCGACGCGCAGCGCAAGCCCGCAGCGTCACTCTCCTCGACCGCTCGAGCCGAAGTTGATTATCTTCTCTCGCGCCTCGCGCGCTTCGATCGCCGCGCGGCGCTGTAGGAAGGCAAAGCCGGAGGAGCTGCAGCAGGAAGTGTGAGTGGCTTGGCCGCTTACATGAGGCTCGGTACGCGTTCGAGCGGATCCACGAATCGCAGCCGCTCCGCAAGCGGATGCTGTGGCAATGCCTCGAACACCCGTCGCACCCGCGCCGCGATCTTCAGATCGTCGGCATCCGTTCTGATCGCGAGCGACAGGTAGGGTTGTTTCATCGAGTCGAGCTGGCGCTCGACGGAATCCCAGTAGAAGCGCTCGCTCGGCCATTCGTTCGATGGATACATCATCCGCATCTCGACCGGTGTCCGCTTTGCCCAGCGCGAAAAGCGGTGCGCGAGCTTGCGCCAGCCCCAGCGTGCATCCGGTACAGGCGCGCTCGTGAGCGGCACCATCAGCAGGCGTCGACCATGGCGATTGTCCTTGATGCGAAAGTCACGGTGGGCCGGTCGATAAGGCAGTCGAGGGGCCGAGCTGCAGTCGGTGTACGGTCCGTCCATGGGCGAGGCGTCTACGCTCGTGCCAACCTCCGAAGCATCCACTCCCCAGCCACGCACCGGTTCCAGCGTCAGGTCGACGGCGACGCCCGCTTCCTCGGTTGCCTTGATGATCTCGTTCGTGAGCAGCCCCGCGCCCCACCGCGTGCGGAGTGCAGGCGAGCCTGCCCAGCGTGAGAAGGTTTCGAGCGAAAAGCGCGTACAGTGCGCGAGCCATTCCTGATCGCCGAAGTCGTGCACCCACACCTGGCGTTGCTTGCACCAGCGAATCGGGTGCGCGTGCACGCCGAAGTAGTCGCGGTGTGCCCTGAGTTGCGCCATACGCTCTGGATATTCGACGAGCACGTGATCGGCGCGGCCGTATACCTCCTCGATCTGCGGATCGGTACGGAAGTACCAGCCGAAGGCGGGTGCGACGCCCGTAAACTTCGCGAGCTCGCTCCTTAACCGCTCGCTGAAATCGTACATCGCGTCGTAGCCGTCCCAGCGCGGTGGAGCACTGCGGGACAACTGAAAAGCGTCCGGCTCTACGTCGAAGCTCAGGAACGCCGGTATCGGCGCGGACTTGGTGTTGTTCGGCCGCAAGGCTTTGTTTTCGAGCATGAATCCCCCTAAGGTGCCCAAAGCATACACGGTGTCACGGCAGGCAACCCGGGAGCATTGCAGCCTTTTTCGATCTGGTCCAGCCGACGTTGACCTGCGGGTCCGCGTCGCCTAGCCTTTCCCCTCCCGGACAGGGGAGGCGGCGATGCGTTCTGCACTACGGGCGGCGCTGGTTGGGGCCGCAGTACTGATTGCGGGTGACGTCTACGCGCAGGCATTCCCCGCCAAGACGGTCCGCTTCGTGATTCCTTTTCCGGTCGGCGGCAGCAGCGACGCGAACGCGCGCATCATCATTCCGCCGCTCACGGAACGCTGGAAGCAGCAGATCCTCGTCGAGCCGCGGCCGGGAGCGGGCACGGTCGTCGGCACGGACTACGTCGCGAAAAGTGCGCCCGACGGCCATACGCTGCTGCTCACGTCCAACCAGTACGGCTACACGCCGTCCGTTTACGCGAAGCTTCCTTACGATCCGTTCAACGACATCGTGCCGATCACGATCGTTACGATTTCCCCGCAGGCGATCGTGGTCCATCCGTCGCTCCCGGTGCGTAACACACGTGAGTTGATCGCGCTTGCTCGCGCTCGCCCCGGTCAGCTCAACATGGGGACCGCCGGGTCGGTGCTGCCGGTGCACTTTTTCAACATGCTTGCGAAGACGAACATCCAGGTCGTGCCCTACAAAGGCGCCGGGCCGCTCATGACCGATGCGATGGGCGGCCACGTGCCACTTGCACTCGCCGCGATCAGCTCGGTGCAGGGGGCGGTGCGGTCGGGACGTGTGAAGATCCTCGTCGTGTGCTCGTCCACGCCGTCGCTGCTTTTCCCGGATGCGCCGCTGATCGGAAAAGACCTGCCGGGCTACGACGTCAACGCATGGTTTGGCCTGATGGCGCCCAAAGGCTTTCCGCAGGAGCTTGCGCGACGCGTTCGCGACGATGTGGCGGCCGTCATCCAGATGCCGGACGTAAGGCAGCGTCTGCTCGAGATCGGCGGCGAGCCGAGCGGCATCACGCCCGACGAGTTTTCCGCGCGCGTGCGTTCGGAGATCGCGATGTGGAAGAAAGTCGCGGCGGAGGCGGGACTGAAGCCCGAGTAACCCCTACCCTGGAATGACGGGAACCACCAGCCGCGACGCTTTCCGCCCGCCTTCATAAATCGTATTCGTCGCCTTGTTGCGAAGCGTCACGTGAGGCCTACCCTGACTCGCGATGATCGAATCCGAATTCGCGATCTCCAGCCGGATGCGGTGCCCCGGTTTGAACACGTTGCAGATCGGCCAGATCTCGATCGGGAATTCGTACACGGTCCCCGGCTCGAGCGGCTCGGCAGCGAGATGCGGATGAAAGGGCTGCGCCAGCGTCGACTTCGCTGCATCGATCTTGCGATGCGAGGCGCGGAGCCATCCTTTACAAAGCTCGCGATGCTGACCGTCAGGTGATTCGTCGGCAACGGACACGACCCAGTCCGTATCCGTCGCGGTCGACGATGCCTGCAGATGTAACGCGAGCGGACCTGTGAGCTCCATGTCGCGTGACATCGGTTCCGTGCGATAGACGAGACGCGGCTCGCCGTGCCATGCCTCGGTGCTCGCGGCATCGAAGTCGATCCGCCGCGTCTGCTCGGCGCCTGCGGAATCCGAGAGCGTCCCCTCCAGCCCATTCTTGCCGCCACCGAGATAGAGCTCGCGAAACTCGGTTCGCTTGAGCGGCCATTCTTTTTCCGAGCGCCAGGTGTTCTCGCCCTGGATGTAGAGCTGAATCGGCGGGCCTTCCATCACGCGCGTGTCCATGCCTTTCAGCCAGTGGTCGTACCAGCGCAGCATCTCGTAGTGGTAGCCCGCCCACGGACGAAGTGGCCAGGGCCGCGGACCGATCATCGCGCGCTTCGGAATGTCGCCCGTGCCGTTGTAGCCGTCGAACACGCCCTTGAGATGCAGCTC
>DASRIK010000181.1:0-4004 GCA_035650035.1 Burkholderiales bacterium
CCGCAGTCGCCCGTGGCGCAGCCTTCCTTCGTGCCGGTCAGGTGCAATTCGTCGCGCAGGATCTGCAGCAGCGTCTGTCGCGTCTCGCACAGAAACTCGACGGCATTGCCGTTGAGCGTGGTCGTTACATGTACCTTGCCCATCAGTTCGTCCCCCGCGCCCGATCGAGCGCAATTTGAGCGGCGCGCCGCGCCATCACACCGGCAACCTTGATCCGGTATTCCTTGGTTCCGCGCTTGTCGTCGATCGGACGGCAGGCCGCGCTCACGGCGGCAGCCATGCGCTTCAGCGCGTCCTCGTCGACTTTGCTGCCGATCAGCGCGGCAGCCGCTTCCTGAACCAGCAGCGCGCGCTCGGCAACCGCACCGATGCTCACGCGCGCGTGCGAGCATACACCGGCTGCGTCGAGCGTGAGGTTGATCCCTGCGCCGACGACAGCGATGTCCATCTCGGTGCGGGGGATGAAGCGCAGATACGCATCTCCCGACCGCGGCGGACGTTTCGGCAGCAAGAACGAAGCCACGATCTCGCCCTTGGCGAGCGAGGTCTTTCCCGGCCCGGTGGCGATGTCTTCGACACGCGCCTCGCGCCGTCCCTCGGGGCCGACGATGCTCGCGATCGCGCCGGCGGCGATCATTGCGGGAACGCTGTCGGCCGCGGGCGAAGCGTTGCACAAATTGCCCCCGACGGTCGCGCGTCCCTTGATCTGGGTCGAGCCGATCAGCCCCGCCGCTTCGGTAACGCCGGGCCATGCTTTCGCGAAGCCCTCGTGCTCCATCAATACCATACTGGAAACCGCGGCGCCGAAACGATACGCACCGTTTTCGACGACGATCGACGTCATCTCGGGAATGCCTTTCACGTCGACCAGCAGCTCCGGATCGACGCGGCCGCTCCGCATCTGAATCAGCAGGTCCGTGCCGCCGGCAAGGATTCTCACCGTTCCTTTCGCGCCTGCCAGCAGCGCTACCGCGGCCTCCAATGTGCCGGCCGCTTCATAACGCATGTCGCCCATTCTTGCTCCCTCCTGTGACCCCCTGGAATGCCCTCAAGATACCGCGCCGATCCTTATCGCGCCATCTTTGCGCCCACTTGGCGGTCGACAGTTCAGATTGTGTGCATCTGACGCATTCGCCGTGCGTTACGTGGCCGCGCGCGATCGCAGGGAAGCCGGGCACAATACATTCATTCACCAGGTCACAAGCACGGCGCGCCTTTGCGTAGAGATGGCCGGGCGATCAGGACCAATGAAGGAGACCAAAATGCGGACGAGAGGGAACCAGTTGATCGAGGAAACACTGCGTCGATGGGACGACTACGCCGCGATTGCGGACGAAGACGGTCTCGAATGCGTCATGGCTGATGTCGAGCGCCAACGCATACGTAAAATGAAAGCTGCGTATTCCGTGGAAGCGGCGGTGTTGATTATGGGACCAGGCTACACGATCAGCAGCGCATGGGATACTGTCGAATCGCGTCAGCGCTGACATGCTGTCGCGTTCGCGGGCCATCAGTCTACCTGGCGTATGTTTGCTTCCTTGATCACCTTGGCGAAGCGCTCGATGTCTGCCTTGATGATCGCGGCGAATTCCTTCGGATCGGCATAGGCCGGTTCCGCGCCCACGCTCGATAGCTTTTCCTGCACGGCCGGCATCTGGAGCACCTTCTCGATGTCGTGCGAGATCCTGTTCACGAGTGCCTTGGGCGTTCCGGCCGGAACGAGCAGGCCGTTCCAGGACGTCACGTTGTACGCCGGCAGCCCGGCCTCGGCGAACGTCGGCACGTCGGGCAGCGCCGCCAGACGCTTCTTGCCCGTGACCGCGAGCGCCCTCAGCTTGCCGTTCTTCACGAAGGTGGCAACCGTGACCGGCGGCACCATGCCGAATTGCACTTCGCCGCCCATGACCGCGATGGCTACCGGCCCGCTGCCCTTGTACATGATGTTCTTGAAGTCGGTCCCGGTATAGAGCCGGAACATGGCCGTCCTGAGCTCCGATATCCCGCCTTCGGTGCCGGAGCCGTGATTGACTTCACCGTGGCGCGCTTTCAGGTAGGCGATGAACTCCTTCAGCGTGGTCGCCGGCACCGACGGATGCACGACGAGTATCGTCTCGTTGTTGTAGATGTTCGCGAGCGGCGTGAAGTCCTTGAGCGAATCGTAAGGCAGGCGGCGGATCAGCAGATGGTTTAGCGCGAAGGTCGTGTTCTCGAGCAGGAGCGTGTAGCCGTCCGGATTCGCGCGCGCTCCGAGCTGTGTGCCGATAATGGTATTTCCGCCCGGGCGATTGTCGACGATGACCTGCTGTCCCCACAGCTCCGTGAGATAGGCAGCGACGATACGCAAGACGATGGTGCTGCTGCCGCCAGGCGCATAGGGCGTAATCAGACGCACCGGCCGGTCAGGCCAGTTCCCTTGCGCTGCCGCCTGCGCCACCGACACGCCGAGGAGACTGACCACGAATACGCACGACAAAACGAAGCGTCGCATGTTTCCTCTCCTCGGTTGTGGTTTGGGCAGTCTTGATTATGCGCCCATGCGATCGTCTCGCTATTCGGCGCACGTTCATCGCTGCGAGGTGGAAGCGTTCCGGATACCTGCGGTGAGCTTCGACGCATGCGTCGCCCATGACCGCACCATTGGCCGGGCCTTTCTTGATCATCAGGTCGACGAACTCGCGCGGATACCAATGGACGTGCGCGTCGATAACTCGGGGATAGCGCTTCTCCATAGCGTGCTTCCTTTTGTGCAGCAATGGGACGTCGACGCTGAGCGGCTTCAGCTATGCATGCGCAACGATCGACGATTTTCGCGTACTGTCGCGTAGACAAATGCGGGGACGCGTGCAACCGACTGGTAAATAGAAACTGATCATCGCTGAGGGGCGCACTTCAGTGTCCAAGCCCCGCGTTACGGGCGCGTACAATCGCCTGAGCTCGGGTCTTGACGCCGAGCTTCGCAAGAATAGCGGATACGTAATTTCGCGCGGTTCGCTTGCTGATGCGTAGCCGCTCGCCAATCGCGACGTTGTCTAGCCCTCGTGCAACGAGCTCGAGCACCTGGCGCTCGCGGACCGTGAGGTCGGTCGGCAGTGATTCACGCGTCTTTTCCGACGGTAGTGATAGTGACGTTGCGAGAAACTTACCTACGGCTACAACGAGGTCTTGCCACGCCGACTCACGTTCCAAAAGTACATGATTGCGACTATCCAACGGCACGAATATCGCGCCAGGCACCAGCGCAGCCACGCTACGCCCTTCGCTGAACGGGATCACGCAGTCGCCGCGGCAATGCAGGACAAGCGTCGGACAGCTGACCTGCGGCAGGACGGTTCGCACATCGAGTGTCCAGAAGCTGCGCAACAACCTAACGGCGTTCTCTCGCGTCGTGGTTGCTGTAAGTAACTGACGATACACGCGTAGCTCGTCGGCTGTCCCGTCTGGTATGTGTAGCGTCGTAAAAAACTTTTCGTAAGCCGGCGTTTCGCGGTACCACCCGAGCTCTATCAGCTTGAGTCGCGCCTCGGCCTCGTCGCGCTCTGCACTCGTCGGGTGACCGGCCAATCGACCGACCGTCTGGGGTGCGTACAGGATGAGCGAGGAGATTCGTTCCGGCCTGCGAGTGGCATAAACCGCTGCAATGCCGCTGCCGATACCTGCCATGCCAAAAAGAACGAAGCGTTCGACGCGGGCCGCTTCTATTACAGCGCTGAGGTCAGCGGTGTACTTCTCGATGCAGAACTCGACTAACTCCTGATCCGAAAGGCCGCATCCTCTCCAGTCGAACCGGATCACCGTGTGATGGCGGGTGAGCGTTTGGAGCCAATGGCGCCAAACCAGACTGTCCCAATCGAGGTTCAGACGATGAACCCAGTGTTGTGCCCAGACGAGCGGCGGTCCGGAGCCGCTGATGGCATAGGCTAGCCGTACGCCATCGCGTGTTGTACAGAAGCGAATTTCCTCCGGCGCAGGAGACATGCGGCATCATAAGAAGCATTCCTGCGAAT
>DASRIK010000182.1:0-3370 GCA_035650035.1 Burkholderiales bacterium
CGCCGCGCGTGCAGTGGCGCTGGTCGGGAGCGGCGCAAAATTGCGTTCCCCGTGCTGACTGCACCTCAGTGAAACGCCCGCGCCCAGCGAGTGTCCAACCGTAAGCCATGACAATCCTCCACTTCCTTGCTCCGGGCCTGATCTTCCTGCTCGCGTCGTGCTCGACGGTGACTACCAAAGTGGTCGAGCTCGATCCGGGCCGTAAATATCCACCGACAGAGAACGTCGAAGTGCTGCTGCAGAAACCGGCGCGCCCGCACGTCGAGATCGCGTTGATCGAGTCGTCAGGCACTTCGGAAGCGGACATGCTGAACGAAGCCCGCGAAAAGGCGCGCGCACTTGGCGCCGACGCGGTCGTCAAGCTGGAAACGGAGCGCATGTACCATCCGCCCATGGCCGTCTACGATCCGTGGTACGACCCGTTCTACTGGGGCTACTATCGGCCGCGCTTCTATCCACCGCTGTACCACCCGTGGGGCGCCTATCATGTCGTGGGCGGCTACTACACGTACAACATGAAAGCGGTGGCCATCAAGTACGCGGACAAACCCGCTGCCGCTGGTTGAGGGCGCCAGTCAGTTAGGATTACGCACTGCATGCCCGCTTCGGGGAGGTGCCGTGCCCGAATTTCCTTTTCAGCAGGTTGACGTCTTCACGAGCGAGCCCTTACGGGGCAACCCGCTCGCCGTCGTCGTTGGCGCCGATGCGCTGAGCGAAAGAGAGATGGCCGCTTTCGCGAACTGGACGAATCTCAGCGAAACCACGTTTCTGCTGCGTCCGAGAGCGCCGGAGGCGGATTATCGCGTTCGCATTTTCACACCGCACGGCGAGTTACCGTTTGCCGGCCATCCCACGTTGGGCAGTTGTCATGTGTGGCTCGCAACCGGTGGCAGCCCGCACGGTGGCGACGTCGTGCAGGAATGCGAAATCGGGCTCGTCCGCATTCGCCGCGGCAACGGCCGGCTCTCTTTCCAGGCGCCGAAGCTTCGTCGCGAGGGACCGCTCGATCCGGATACTCTGGCGCAGGTCACGAGAGGGCTACACCTCAGGCACGACTCGATTGTCGCATCGAGCTGGGTCGACAACGGCCCCGGCTGGTTGGCCGTGTTGCTGCGATCGCGCGAAGACGTGCTGGCAGTGCGCCCCGATTACGCGATGCTGTCCGGCTTGCGTGTCGGCGTCGTGGGTCCCTGGCACCGCGACAAAGACGGGAGCGACGCGCAGTTCGAAGTGCGCGCGTTCACCGCCGGCGGTTACGAGGATCCTGTGACGGGCAGCTTGAATGCAAGCGTCGCACAGTGGCTGATCGGCGCGGGCATCGCGCCGCCATCCTACGTTGCGAGCCAAGGTGCGGCGTTGGGACGTGCAGGACGTGTGTACGTCGAGCGTGACGGTTCGGAGATCTGGATCGGCGGCGCGGTCACGACGTGCATCGCGGGCACGGTGACGTTACCCGTGTAGGAAACACATGCTGCCCGCTGCGGCCGCGATGCACGCGCCGCCGGCCCGGTCGTCAATCCGCCCTGATGTTGAGATCCTTCACGACTTTGGCCCATTTGTGGACCTCCGCCTGCATGAGAGCGGCGAATTGCTCGGGCGACATCGGCGGATAGATTTCGTAGCCGAGATTGAAAAATCGGGTGCGCACGTCAGGCGTCTTGACCGTGTCCGCGATGGCTGCGTGCAGCTTCGATACGATCGGCCGCGGTGTTCCCGCGGGCGCGCAGATGCCGGTCCACCCGCCTGCCGCTTCGAACCCCGGTAATCCCGACTCCGCAATGGTCGGCAAGTCCTTGTAGCGCGCGTTGCGCTCCAGAGTCGCTACGCCGAGCGCTTTCACGCGGCCCGCCTGAACGTGAGGAAGGACTGCGGAAATCGTGGCGAAGGTCATCGCGACGCGGCCCGCTACGACTTCGGTGATCGCCGGCGCACCGCCCTTGAAAGGCACGTGCAACATGTCTACCCCCGCCATGCTCTTGAAGAGTTCGCCGGCGAGATGGGGCGAGCTGCCGTTCCCGTAGGACGAGAAGGCCAGCTGTCCCGGTTTATCTTTCGCCAGCGCGATGAGCTCTTTCACGTTACGCACCGGGAGCGCAGGCGGCACGACGAGCAGCATCGTCGCCTGCACGACGAGGCTCACCGGCACAAACGATTTCACCGGATCGTAATTCGTCGTGCCTTTGTAGAGACTCGCGTTCGTCGCGACGGCGGTCGTACAGGCGAGCAGGGTGTAACCGTCCGGCGGAGACGCCGCAACGATGTCGGTTCCGATGATGCCGTTCGCGCCGCCACGATTGTCGATGACCGCCGGCTGCTTCAGACGCTCGTGCAGACCCGCGCCGACGATGCGCGCGATCGTGTCGGTACCGCCGCCGGTGGCATACGGGACGACGATACGAATCGGCTTGACGGGATACGCGTGTGCCGCGCCGCTCGGGCTCGTTTGCGCGGCGGCCGACGAAACTATGGCCGCGAGCGAGATCGCAGGCAACGCATGGGAAATCGAGGCCATATTATGGAATGCCGCGTGTTGTACATTTTGCGCTTATTATAAGTGCTCCTGCAGCACACGAATCCCGCGCTGGACCCGATCAGCGGCGCCTGCGGCTTCCATATTGTGAATGCCCGCATGCCACCACAAAACAGACGAAGGAGGCACCCTGCATGGAATCGAAATTGTTCACGCCCCTGCAGCTGAGAGGCGTGACGCTGCGCAATCGCGTAGTCGCTTCACCGATGCTGACTTACTCCGCGACGGGTGGTTACATCAACGACTGGCATATCGTTCACCTGGGCAAGATCGCAGCGGGCGGCGCCGGGCTCGTCTTCATGGAATCGACGAAAGTCGATCCGCACGGCTGCTCGACGGCGCGCGACACGGGTCTGTGGAAAGACGAGTTCGTCGAGCCGCTGAAACGCATCACCAGCGTCATCCGCACTCACGGCGCGATCTCCGGGATTCAGCTCAGCCATTCGGGCCGCAAAGGCCGCCGCTCTCTGCCTTGGGAAGGTCGCGTCCCGATGGATTTCTGTCCCGGAGTCGATCACGGCGAAGAGTGGGAGCTTGTCGGCCCGAGTGCGATTCCGCACGACAAGAACTACGCGGTCCCGCGGGAGCTCACAAAAAACGACATCGCCGGTCTGGTCGAAGCATGGGGACAGGCTGCACGCCGCGCGAACGAGGCCGGCTTCGACGTCGCGGAGATCCATGGCGCACACGGCTATCTGATACATCAGTTTCTGTCCGCGGATGCGAACCGTCGCACGGACGAATACGGCGGGTCGCTCGAAAACCGCATGCGTTTCGCGGTCGATGTGGCGCGGCGGGTGCGGCAGTCCTGGCCGCAGGAGAAGCCGCTTTTCTTTCGGG
>DASRIK010000183.1:0-4015 GCA_035650035.1 Burkholderiales bacterium
CAGCGCTATGGAATGGAAGTGCGAACGGTTCCGCCGCGGGACTCGCGTGTGCCGGTCGACGAGATGATCGAGCGCATGGATGCCCGTACTCGCGTCGTGACGGTATCTACCGTCACCTTCGCGCCTGGTTTCAGAACCGACGTGGAGCGTCTCGGAAAAGCGTGTCGCGAGCGTGACGTGTTGCTGCTCGTCGACGCGGCGCAGTCCGTCGGCGTGTTGCAGACGGACGTCGCAGCATCGAAGATCGACGCGCTCGCGGTCTCCACGCAAAAGGGACTGCTCGGGCTTTATGGCATGGGTTATCTCTATTGTCGGCAAGAATGGGCCGAACGCCTGCACCCTGCGTATCTTGCGCGTTTCGGCGTCGATCTCGGCGATGCGCACGAAGCGAGTATCGGCGCGTACGATTTCAAGCTGGCCGCGGGTGCCCGGCGATTCGATCTCGGCAACTACAACTTTCTCGCGACCGCGGCAGTGGATGCTTCGATGGCGCAACTACTCGACTGGGGCATATCGAATATCGAGCGGCACGTCGTGAGCCTTTCCCATGCTCTCGCACGCGGCTTCCTCGAGCTCGGGCTTCCGGTGGCAGGCGGAGAACCGGGACCTCACCTCGCGCACATCGTGACGGTTGGCGCGATGAGCGCGAACCACTATGGCACGGGCGATGAACGCTACAACAGGTTATACGAGCATCTCGTCGCGAACCGGGTGAAGCTTTCGATACGGCGCGGCATGCTGCGTTTCTCCGTTCATGTCTATAACAATACGGACGACGTGGAGCGGGTGCTTGAGCTTACGCGGGAGTTTTTGCGCAAGTCGTAGAGAGTCACCCCGATCCCTGCCTTCCCCGTCGGGGGGGGAAGGAGCGTTTCATGCGATACATAGAACCCACCACCGGCAAAACCTATCCGACCGACCGCCCGCGCTGGCGCGGCGACGGCGGCTCGTATCTGAACCTGACGGACGCGCCAGGTCTGAAGCGAGATCAGATTGCACGCGACCGCTACAGCGTGTGGCGTTACGCTGCCGCGATCGGCGTGGATGACGCCCAGCCGGTCACCCTCGGCGAAGGGTGGACGCCGCTGGTCAGACGCGAATGGGCCGGTGCGGATGTGCTTTTCAAGCTCGAATTCATGATGCCTACCGGTTCTTTCAAGGATCGCGGCATGACAGTGATGGTGAGCTATCTCAGGGGCTGCGGTCTCGAGCGGGTTCTCGAGGATTCGTCGGGCAACGCGGGCGCGTCGCTCTCCGCGTATGCCGCCGCCGCCGGGATGCGGTGCCGCATCCTCGTTCCTGAAACGGCGTCGTATCCGAAGATCGCGCAGATCGCGGCGTGCGGGGCGGATGTCGTTACGGTCCGCGGCTCAAGGCAGGACGTGGCCGACACCGCCGTGCGCATGAGCGCCGATATTTTCTACGCGAGTCACAACTGGGTGCCGTTTTTCGTCGAAGGCACGAAGACGCTCGCCTACGAGCTGTGGGAGCAGCTCGGCTTCCGCGCGCCGGACAATGTCGTTACACCGCTGGGTTATGGCAGCAACGTGCTCGGCTGCCTGCGAGGGTTCGACGAGCTCGTGCGAAACGGCGAAATCGAACGGATGCCGCGCGTGTTCGGCGTGCAGGCGGAGAACTGCGCGCCGTATTACGCAGCGTACAAAGCAGGTGGCGACGATCTCGTGCCCACAGAAATCAAGCCGACTATCGCCGAAGGGATCGCATCTTCGAAACCGACGCGCGTGAAGGAAGTTCTGGATGGCGTTCGAAAAAGCCGAGGGGCGATCGTCGCCGTGAGCGAAAGCGAGATCGTGGAAGCGCTGCGTGCGCTTGCGCGAAAAGGCGTTTATGTCGAGCCCACGTCAGCGGCCGCCGCGGCAGGACTGACTCAGCTTCTCGCGTCGGGCGAGATCCGACCCGATGAGACGACGGTGCTCGTTCTTACGGGCACCGGCCTTAAAGCATCGGAACGGATCGGAGAGTTACTCGACCTCCACGCGCGGCAGGCCTGAACGGATACCGGATCGGGTCCGGGACGATCACCGCCACGCGGCTCTACACTCGTACCGAGACCTCGTCGCCGGCGATCGCGAACTTCGTTCCGAAAGCTTTGCTTCGCCTTTCGATCTCCTCGAGCGCAGGCGCTTCTCGCGACGGATCGCAGAAGTAAGTTTCGTTGGCGTCGTTGTGCCGCACCAGGCGGAAAGCTGCTTCGGTCGTCCGACCGTCGTCGATGACAACGCGAGCGAGCATGCCCACCCAGTCTCCGTGCGCCTGGCCGTAATGGCCGGTGTGGAACGAGAAGCTGCCCAGGCCGTAGAAAATCGGCTTGCCTCGATAGATTTCCACCGGAAGCGAGTAGTGGGGCCCGTGTCCGACGACGATATCGGCCCCCGCATCGATCGCCGCGTGCGCGATTTCGGTCATGTACTGCAGCACGTCCTGACGCAGACCCCAGTGATGCGACGCGACTACGATGTCGGCCTGCCCCCGGAGGCGCTTCAAGTCTTCGCGCAGCCGCCCCAGGTATTTGGCATCAGCCCAGGTGACCACCTCGGGCGGAACGCCGGGCCGGTTTATCGGTGGGATCGCGGTCGATGATCTGTGAACGGGCACGCGATAGGCCGTCTCACCGCGCAGAGCCGCAACGCCGGGACTGTTTTCACCCGCCTCGTGATTCGTCGGCCAGTACACCGACGTGCGCTGGAGAAAGCCGACCTTGACGCCATTTGCGTGCACTATCGCCGGCTCGTGCGCGGCAACGTTGTTCGCACCGCTACCGGTGTGCGGAATGCCCACCGCGTCGAGCGTGCGCAGTGACGAAACGATCGCCTCTGCTCCGTAGTTCACGTTATTTCCGGTGCCCACTGCGTTGAAACCGGCGGTCCGCAGCGCGGGTGCAACCGAAGGCGAGGCGTAAAAGCCTTCGTCGTTCACGGACCGCGCGGAGGGCGGCTCGTAGAAACAGCACTCGAGATTGGCGAAACGCACGTCAGCCCGCGCCAGCGCGTCTTGTACGCGCACGAACGGCGCGCGCGCATCGGTGACGTTCATGAGATTCACGTCGCCGGCGAGCAGCAAAGTGGTAGGCACGTTCTCCTCCGAATGGAATGGTGACACGGCGACGTTATTACATCATGCACGGTGACGCCACTCGCGTGACCGGCTCTGCCCGGACTGGCACAATGCGGGCGTCGGGGCTTGACACGGTCGGCGAGGAGCGACAAGCTTGGTCCGCCAGTCCAGATAGCGGAATGAAAAAGCATTCCGCTGCGACGAGGAGGAGAGATGTTCAAAAACATCCTGATCCCAACCGATGGCTCCGAGCAGTCTCAGCGAGCCGTGAAGTACGGCATCGAGCTTGCGAAGGTGCATGGCGCGCGCATCACCGGTATACACGTCATCCCGGACTATCACCTGCTGATCGCCTACGAAGGCGCCTTCGATCCGGTCACCGAAGAGCGTATAGAAGAGGAAACGAAAGCGCGGGCGGATACGTATCTCAGCTTTATCCGGGAAGCGGCCTCGGCGGCGTCGGTGCCGTGCTCGACCGCGTGCGAGACCAGCGACCATCCCTACGAAGCCATACTGCGCACCTGCGAAAGCAACGGGTGCGATTTGATCCTCATGACCTCGCACGGCCGGAAAGGCCTCGCAGCCGTTCTCCTGGGCAGCGAAACGCGCAAGGTGCTCACTCACGCGCAAGTCCCTGTTTTGGTAGTGCGGTAGGTAAAAATAGCTACGGTTCAGCTTAGGATTATTTAATCGAACCGGCAGAAAATCTCTACTGCGGAGCAGCACAAAAGGGTTGCGGGGTGCAGTTCAGTTATGCATAATTGATTCGTGTCGATGCTCTCCCAGAGCTAGACACACTCCTCCAAATCCTCCTCCTTTGGTGGAACTTTAGCGCAGCCCCTTACGGTTGCGCTTTTTTTTGGGGGCTGGCGCCGAGCTTCCGCACTAAGCTCAATCCTTTTCGTTTCTGGCCGCGGCGCTATGTTGCAATGCGGCATTC
>DASRIK010000184.1:0-2920 GCA_035650035.1 Burkholderiales bacterium
CCGGTGACCGACGGCCTCGGGCTGCAGGCGATAGGGATGCTCGCCGCCAACCTCCCGGCAATCAAAACGCGACCCGACGATCTCGAGCCCCGACTCAACTGCCAGCTCGCGGCGTGGCTCACGCAGGTGCCCGGCGAACACCTCGCGCCGAACGGCGCGAGCCACGGCATCGGCTACATACTCGGCGGCTACGCGGGTATCCCGCACGGCATCACCTCGTGCATCTCGCTTGCCGCCACGCTCGAATGGAACGAGCCGGTGAATGCCGAGCGCCAGCGCGCTATCGCCGAGAAGCTGGGCCGGCCCGGCGAGAGAGCGTGCGACGCGATGCGCGATTTCGTGAAGTCGCTGGGTCTGCCCACGCGGCTCGCCGAGATCGGCATCGCTGCGGATCGAATTCCGGAGCTCGCGCGGCAGTACGACGGCACCGGTCCGATCTCGACCAACCCGCGGCCTGTGCACGGTGCGGACGATCTCGCGGAAATACTCGGGCTCGCGCTCTGAAAGCCACGCGTTCGCGCGCGGAGGAAGCATGAACGCTCGGCGGTTTGCATGGCTTTCGCTGGTCCTGATGCTCGCCGGGCCGGGTTTGGCGCAGGAATACCCGGCGAAACCGGTGCGGCTCGTCGTTCCGTATCCCTCCGGATCGAGCAGCAACGACATCATTGCGCGCGTGCTCGCGGATCGCCTGAGCGCAACATTGGGACAGCGCGTGCTCGTGGAAAATCGTGCCGGCGCAGGCGGCATCGTCGGTTCGGAGTATGTCGCAAAGTCGCCTCCCGACGGCTATACGCTCCTCGTCGGCACGAACGGCCCGCAGGCAATCGCACCGAACGTCTACAAGCTCAACTTCGACAACCAGCGGGATCTCGCGCCGGTCGCGATGGTCGCGAACGTGCCTTACGTGCTGGTGGTGCATCCCTCGCTGCCCGTGCGCAATATGCGTGAGCTCATTGCGCTCGCGAAGTCGAGGCCGGGACAGTTGCTGTTCGCGTCATCGGGTAACGCTGGAACGCCGCATCTGTGCTGGGAGCTCGTGAAGTCGATGGCGAAGATCGACATCGTGCATGTGCCCTACAAAGGCGGCGCGCCCGCGATGATGGATACCGTGGGTGGACAGACACAGATGTACTGCAGCGGGCTCTTGTCGGCGTCCACGCAGATCAAGGCGGGGAAGTTACGCGCCATCGGTATGGCGACACTCGAACGCTCGCCGATCATGCCCGAGCTGCCCACCGTCGCGGAACAGGGGCTGCCGGGTTTCAATGTCGCTTCGTGGTTCGGCATCATGGCGCCTGCGAATACGCCGACCGCGATCGTTCAGAGGCTCTATGGCGAGATCGCGAAGATCACCGAAAGCGCGGAGATGAAAAAGTTTCTGCTCACGCAGGGTGCCGAACCGATGGTCATGGATCCGCCAAAGTTCAGCGAATTCCTGCGCGGCGAAACCGACAAGTGGGCAAAGGTCGTGAGGAGCGCGAAACTCAAGCTCGATTGAGTTTGTCGCGCGCATCGCAATGATTCGCCGTTACCCGGGAAATCCGCGTCTACTGCGCGGAAGCTACGCGCCGCTGCGGCGTCACCTCGATCACGCGGTTAGTCGCAGTCTGGTGGATGAGCAGGGTGCCTTGCGGCGTCGTGCGTGCGTTGCGAAGAATCCCCGCGTAGATGTTGCCGGACTTGATCGGCCAGCTCTGAAACGTTTCGTTTGCAATGTCGAAGCGCACCAGCATATCGGGCCGAACGCCGGATTCGTTGTACCAGACGGCGCCATCGAGGACAGCGATACCGTAGGGGTGCGACCGCGGGCCGGAGGGTGAATCCCACTCCTTGATCTCACCCGTTTTCGGATTGAGCCGACCGAGCTTGCCGGCCCCCGAATTGACGTACCACACCATGCCGTCCGGCGCGAAATCGAGACGTCGCACCGACGTGGCGGGATGCGGGAGCTTGACCTCCGTAATCTCGAGCGTGTCGGGATGCACTTTCAGCAAACAGGGTCGCGCATTGCACGACACCCACAGCATGCCTTCGCGATCGAACTTGATGTCGTAAGGCTGCGAGCGCTGCGCTGCGACCTGCACGATCTTGATCTCGCCCGTGTCGGGATTGAGCCGGCCGATGCGGTTTGCGGCCTGGAACGTGAAATACGCGATGCCTTTCTTGTCGAAGGTGATCGTGTGCGGATCCGTGGCTTCGGGATCGGGCATCTTGTATACGGTCGCTTTGCCACTGACCGGATCGATCCAGCCCATCGTGCTGTTCTTGTTGCCCGAGTACCACGGCCGGCCTCTAGGATCGAGCTGCACCGTGTGCGGCATCGCGTCGGCGGGTAACTTGTATTCCCTCGTCTGACCTGTTTTCGGATCCAGCCGGCCGATGATATTTCCGTATTGGCCGGCGTACCAGATCGACCCGTCGGCGGCCTGCATCGGGTCGCGCGTACGCTGCCCGAGCTGCGGCATCACCCAGTCCTTGAAGCTCACCTGGAAATTGCCTGGCACGTGCTTCGCCGCACGGCGATTGTTCGGCGGGAAGTTCGTGGCGAGATAATCGAGCACCTCGTTCTGCTGCGCCGGGCTGCCGGACATGTCGACCATGTAGGCGACCAGCTCCCTCCAGTGCTCGCGTGTGTAGCCGGAGCTATTGCTGATGAGTTGCAACGCATGACAGCCCGAACACATCCCTTCGACGAGCGGCTTGCCTTTTCCTTCCGGCAGCGGGGGCGGTCCCTTCGGCTGGCTTTGTGCTGCCGCGGCCAGTGGAACGAGTGCGAAAGCGGCTGCGACCAAAACGGTGCTGAACGTTGCCCGCATTGCGTGATCTCCCGATAAGGTATGTTCCAGCTGACTGTATCAAATGAATTCACCGACGGATACGGGCCGGCCGGCACAGGAGATAATGCGGAAAACCGGACCCG
>DASRIK010000185.1:0-5119 GCA_035650035.1 Burkholderiales bacterium
GCGAGACCCGGTCGGAGACCGGCCGGGCCGAGCTCAGTCCGCATGTGATGGAAGCGATCGGGCGCGTGCCGCGCCACAGGCTCGTGCCACTGGGCGAGCAGGGCAGCGCGTACCGCAACCGGCCGCTTGCAATCGGTCTCGGTCAGACGATCTCGCAGCCGTTTATCGTGGCGCTCATGACGGATCTGCTCGACGCGAGGCCGGGCGACAAAATTCTGGAAGTGGGCACGGGGTCCGGATATCAGGCCGCCGTTCTCGCCGAGCTCGGCGCACGCGTCTACACGATCGAGATCCTCGAGCCGCTGGGGCGCGAAGCCGCGGCGCGGCTTGCCGAGCTGGGTTACAAATCGGTGGTAACGCGTATCGGCGACGGCTATCGCGGATGGCCCGAGCAGGCGCCTTTCGACTCCATCATCGTCACGGCCGCGCCGCGCGACGTGCCACCTGCGCTCGTCGAGCAGCTCAAAATCGGGGGCAAACTGGTGATACCGCTTGGAGAAAGCGGCGGTACGCAGACACTGTACGTCGTTACGAAACAGCCGGACGGTACGACCGCGCGGCGGCCGGTGCTCGCCGTGCGTTTTGTGCCGCTAACGGGTGAAAGTGCGAAGAGCCGCAGCGCCCGTTAGGTTTGTGCACTGCCCGGGCAGCTCCTGCGACTAAAAGCTTCTGCTGACGCCGAGACGGAGACCCGGAACGCGGTACAGCGAACCCTGCTCTTGACCGAGCAGATCGTACGTGAGGGCCCAGTTCGGAGACAGCCAGTGCCGCCCGGATAGCGTCCAGTCTCTGACATTCCCGGCCGCGGGACCCATGGGCAAGCCCGCGTATTCCAGATCGCGGCCGGTCGTGTACGAAAGACCGATCACGTTGCGCTCGCCGTAGAGATAGCTGACTTCGAAACGATGCGCCGCGCCGAATCCAGCACCTTCCGCCCGGTTCGAATACAGCGTGTATGCCCCGCGGAAACTACCCCAGCTACGCTCTGCTGAAAGCGAGAGGAGGTGGGTCGTCGCGAAGGTGTACTCCGTCTGCCTCACGCCGAAGCCGAGACCCCATCCGCCGGGCAGCGCGTGCGTCACGTGACTCGACAACGTGTATCGCGGCAGCACCTCGTGCAGCGTATTGATGTTTGGCTCGGCGAGCGCGAGCACGTTTTGGCCGACCGGCTGGTGCAGTGTGAACCGGTAATCGGCATCAGCCGTGGCGAAACGGCGTTCCTCGAATGCGCCGCCGGAAAGCGTGAGCCGCAAAGCCGGATCAGGCAGGAGCTCGTTGCCGCTCCGTTTCAATCCCGAGCCGGTGCCGGAGAGCGCATCGGCGGCTGAGAACCCCTCGAAAGCATTGCTCGGAGGCTTGAGACCTCTCAAGTCCGAGCCCTCCCCGGCCAACGCGGCAGCACCATGCAGACACACGGCAACCGCGATCGTCCCGGTGTAGTGCCCTGTTCTCATGACGGCTATGGTTCTATTGTGTTTTTGGATGACCATTGTAATACACCGAATCGCCGGCCTGAGGCTCGCCGGGCCAAACATTGGTGCAATATTGCGCAAGATTCGGCGTCGCGCACAGCGCGCGTTGTACTCCAGCACCTGGGTTTTTTTGAACGGACGGGGCTGTCGTTTGCGTGCATCGCTGATCGCGATGCATGCGTACTCGTCGTGTCGCGGCATGTCCACTGGATCTCGTCGCGACGATCCGCTTTTGCTTGCGGAGAAACTACTGCGGCACTATTGCCTCGCCCCCACCGATTGAGTACTCTACGACGTTGTCCTATCGAATAACAATCGACGAGCTAAGGAGGTGAAATGAAGAATCCGCTCGACTCTCTGTGGGGTACCGTCATCTCGGGACTGGTCATCACGGTCATACTCTACAACATCGTCAAATTTGCGCTGCAATAGGGGAGAGCCATGGGAGATTTCATTCAGCTGGGGCTCGGCCGCTGGCTGCATATACTGGCAGGGGTCATGTGGATCGGCCTGCTGTACTACTTCAACTTCGTGCAGGTGCCCGCACTCGCCGAAGCTGCAAAGGACGGCACGGCTCCCGGCATCACCAAACACGTCGCGCCGCGAGCATTATTCTGGTTCCGATGGGCCGCCGTGGTCACGTGGCTGGCGGGCGCAATGATATTGGGCTCGCATTTCCTGGACGCGTTTCTCTTCCGGGCTACGGCGTACTATCCGATCGGCGTCGGCGCGTGGCTCGGTACGATCATGATCTTCAACGTGTGGGTGCTGATCTGGCCGAACCAGCAGAAGATCCTCGGCTTGAAACCGGCGACTGACGAAGAAAAAGCGAAAGCGCGGCGCGTGGCGTTCCTGGCGTCACGCACGAATACGATGCTCTCGATCCCCATGATTTTTTTCATGGTCGCGAGCGGCGGCGTGTTCAAGACGGCGTTCTTTGGCTGAGCGCACATAAGCCGCAGGCGGTAAGCCGCCGAAGCAGAAAAAGCCCACGGAATTCCGTGGGCTTTTTTTTGCCGACTACCCGAATGCTGCAGGTCCCATATTCGAGCGGCGCGGCACATCGCGTACCGCTGATCGCTTACGCGTCTATCTCGCCGGCCCTGCTTTCTCCAGGCCCTGCACTTTGTCGCCGGCCTTGATGCCGCGCTTTCGGAACCAGCCCTGATTCATTTCCAGCGCGTACTTCGCAGGACGCGCTGCGCTGTGAGTGTCTGTCGTGTGCGGCTGCATGTCCGCGATATTGATGATGGCCCCTTCGCGATCCAGGAAAGCGACGGACAGCGGCAAGTACGTGTTCATCATCCACATGCCGTGGAGCGCCACGTCCGGAAACACGAACAGCATGCCGCGGTCTTCCGGCAGCATGCGCCGATACATGAGCCCGGTGGAACGGTGCGAATCCGTGCTGGCCACTTCGGCGGTGAGACTGTGTCTGCCAATGGTCAGTGTGGTTTGCGGGAGCTCGGCTGACAGAACCGTCGTCCAGACGCAGAGCAGCGCCGCCGCAATCAGAGGTCTCAAGAATATCCTTTCGATTTCAGGTACCGTCACACGGAGCGCGTGAGCCACGTGCTGATTGCATCGAGCACGTCATCCACTTCACCGGCCGCAGGCAGGAGCGTGAGGTCCATTTCCGGGTGGCGTTCGCGTAACGTTTTGATGAGGTCTGCAAGGTCGCGTTTGAGGTGCGCGCCTTCGGCCATGAAAAGTGGGGCGACGGTCAGCCGCGTGTGGCCCGACTGCGCGAGGCGGTCGACCGTTTGCGCAAGTGTCGGCTCCATGAGCTGCAAAAAGGCGAGCTCGACCGTGAGCGCGGGTTTTTGCGCCGCGACTTTCTGCTGAATCACGCGAAAAGGTTTCGCCCAGTCGGGGTCGCTCGAGCCGTGCGCGAAAAGAACGAGCGCGGCAGTCATCAGGTTGCATCCCCGGAAACCGGGCGCGTCGCAGGGTGGAAGAGGGGCCCCTTTAGGGGCTCTGACCCCGAAGACGCGCGTGGATCGGCGTGCGCACCGACGCGCCACCGATCGGCTCCACGGTCGCATCCCGCGAGCGGGTCCCTGCTCCGCGTTCCGCCGATCCCTGCTCCCAGGCTCACGTCACTGTTTCCCGGTGCTGCCGAAGCCGCCGGCGCCACGGCTGCTCGCTTCGAATTCGTCGACCACATCGAATGCGACCTGTACCACGGGCACGATCACGAGCTGAGCGAGGCGTTCCATCGGCTGCAGCGTGAACGTCGCTTTGCCGCGGTTCCACGCGGACACGAAAATCTGGCCCTGGTAGTCCGAGTCGATGAGCCCTACGAGATTGCCGAGCACGATGCCGTGCTTGTGCCCGAGACCGGATCGCGGAAGGATCATCGCGGCGAGACCTGGATCGTCGAGATGAATCGCCATGCCCGAAGGTACGAGCTCCGTTTGTCCCGGCTCCAGCGTGAGCGGCGCATCCAGGCACGCGCGCAGATCGATCCCTGCGCTGCCCGCCGTGGCATACGTCGGGAGCTGCTCTTTCAGCCGCGCGTCAAGAATCCTGACTTCTATTCTTTTCATCGTCGTGGAGGAAAACGATCGCGCCGCAGACGGCACGCGACGGAGGTCTTACTAGCGGCTTTGTCTGTAGAGTTTCGCAATGTGCTGCACGAGCTGACGCGCGACGACTTCCTTGGCCGCGCGGGGGAGCGGATGCGTCCCCGCATCGTCGAGGAGAATGATCTCGTTGTCGTCGCCGCCGATCGCCTGCTGCGCGAGGTTGGCCGCAAGCAGCGGCACTTTCTTGCGCTTGCGCTTGGCCTCAGCGTACTCCGCGAGCTTTTCACTTTCTGCCGCGAAGCCTACGCAGAACGGCGGTTTCGGCAGGCCGGCAACGTAAGCCAGAATGTCCGTGGTCGGGACGAGCTCCAGCGTCAGATTGGCGTCGCTCTTCTTGATTTTCTGCTCGGCTCTCTTTGCGGGGCGGTAGTCCGCGACCGCGGCGACGCTCACGAAAACGTCTGCGTCGGCGACGCGCTTCTTGACAGCCTGCAGCATGTCTTCGGCCGAGGTGACGTCGACACGCTCGACGTGCGCAGGGGTCGCGAGTGCCGTGGGTCCCGAAACCAAGGTGACGCTCGCCCCGGCTTCGACAGCGGCCTGTGCAACGGCATAGCCCATCTTGCCGGAGCTTCTGTTGGTCAGGCCGCGCACTGCGTCGACCGCCTCGAACGTCGGGCCTGCGGTGACGAGCATCCGCACGCCTGAAAGCGTTTTCGGGGCCAGCGTCGTTGCGATGGCTTCAGCGAGATCGGCCGCTTCCAGCATGCGTCCCATGCCCACTTCGCCGCACGCCTGGTCTCCGCTCGCCGGACCCAGGATCGCGACGCCGTCGCGCGTCAGCTGGTCGATGTTGCGGCGGGTCGCGGGGTTGTCCCACATCTCCCGGTTCATCGCCGGCGCCACGATGAGCGGGCACGCGCGCGCGAGACAGAGCGCCGAGAGCAGATCGTCGGCGAGTCCATGCGCTAGCTTCGCCAGGAAGTCGGCCGTCGCCGGCGCGACGACGATCGCATCCTTTCCGCGCGACAGCTCGATGTGCGCCATGTTGTCGCGCACGCGCGGGTCCCACATGTCGCTGAACACGGGTTTCGCGGAGAGCGCCTGGAACGTTTCGGG
>DASRIK010000186.1:0-5707 GCA_035650035.1 Burkholderiales bacterium
AAATGGAAGGGCTGAACGCCGCGGCTTTTCTGAAGACGGTGAGGGAATTCAACGCCGCCGTGCGAACGGACGTTCCGTTCAACCACGCAATGAAAGACGGCCGTTGCACCGTCGGAATCGAGCCGCCCAAATCGAACTGGGCGCAGCCGCTCGACACGCCGCCGTACGAAGCGTACGCCATCACGTGCGGCATCACGTTCACCTTTGGCGGTTTGCGCACCGTGCCCGAGACCGGTCAGGTCGTCGACGTCAACATGCATCCGATTCCAGGGCTGTACACCGCGGGCGAAATGCTCGGGGGGCTGTTCTACTTCAACTACCCGGCAGGCACCGGGCTCGTGTCCGGCACGGTATTCGGTCGAATTGCGGGAACTGGCGCAGCGGCGGCAGTGCGAGAACCGTAGAGCGGTCAGCGGCGACGCACAACCCCTCCGGGCGAGTCTTTCGCCGTACGCTCCACTCGCTTCGTCACCGGCTCGCGCGGCGCTTTTTGCTTCTTTGCGCGCTTAGCCTTGGCCTCGCCGGCCCTCTTTGGCTTGACCTCCCCCGCGCTCTTCGGCTTGACCTCGCCGCGTGGGCGGTCCACCTTTACATCGCCGCGTGAGCGATCGAGCTGCACCTCTCCGCGCGAGTCGTTCAGCCGTGTCGTGCTGCCGTCCCACGCGGGGTTCTGCGCCCGTTGAGCACGCAAGCCTGCCGCGCGCTCGCGGAGCTCGGCGCGCTGCTCATCATTCATTTCGACGGCACGGCTGCCGACTGAGAGCAGCGTGAGCGTGACGGCAAGACATCCCGCAGTCAGTTTCGTCATGCAGGCCTCCTTTCAGCCTTCGCCAGATTGACGCAGCGCGAGCAGAGCGGCGAGCGCAATCAGCGACAGCGCGATCGATAACGACAAAGCAACGCGCGGACCTTGCATCTCGAGTACAAGTCCAAAGGCGAACGGCGCAATCGCCTGCATGCCGCGGCCCATCATGCTGAGCAAGCCCTGGCGATGCCCGTAGCCGACCGGACCGAAGATCGCAAGCGGTAGCGTGCCTTTCGCGATCGTGATCATGCCGTTGCCCGCACCGTGCAGCACTGCAAAAAGCGATGCCACGTGTGCCGGCCCGCCGAAAAGAGCGAGCAAGGTGCCGCCCACCGGATGGAAAGCGGTGGCAATGCGCGCCGTGAGCAAAGGATGGAAGTGGAAGCGCCGTGCAGCGAGAAACTCGAGCAGTCGCGACGCGACTTGCGCTGGC
Source organism: Burkholderiales bacterium (assembly GCA_035650035.1). Taxonomy (GTDB): domain Bacteria; phylum Pseudomonadota; class Gammaproteobacteria; order Burkholderiales; family SG8-41; genus JAQGMV01. The sequence continues at coordinate 1,239 of DASRIK010000186.1, forward strand.
CCGAGTAGCGCCGAGGCGGTCAGCGCCGCGAGCGACGTGGTGCCGACGGCCACCAGCAGGCCCGGAAGATGCGCCGCCATCGCGGAGGTCACGAATGCTGTCGTCGCACCGAACAGCGCCAGGAGGTAGAAGGCGCGCCAGTAGTTGTGCCAGGTGCGCGGACTACCCTGAGGCGCCTCGTCTGTTTCGCTTCCATTGACGGAAGCCGGTTCTTCCCGCGCGGATGGGGCTTTGGGGATGAGCAGCAGATTCATGGGAAGTGCAATCGCGATATGCACGGCGGCCCACGCGTAACAGCTTGTGCGCCAACCGAAGTGCTCCGCGAGGAGCGTCGTCACCGGCCAGCCCACCGTGCTCGCAAATCCCGCGATCAGCGTAATGCCCGTGATGGGACTGCGTGCAGCGGTCCCGTAGAGTCGCACCAAGGTCGCGAAAGCGGCTTCGTACAGGCCGAGCGCCATGCCGAAGCCGAGGATGGCCCACGCGGTGAACAGCATCGGCGCGTTCGACGCAGCGCCCAGTAACACCAGGCCGGCCGCGAGCACCACGTTCGAAAAGATGAGAACACCACGCCCGCCCCAGCGGTCGATGGCGCGGCCCGCTGCAGGCCCGGCGAGCCCCATCACGACGAGCGCCACCGAGAACGCGCCGAACACCGTCGAGGTGGCAAGCCCGAGATCGCGCGCAATCGGCGCGGCAAGTATCGCGATGAGATAGGTGGATGCTGCCCACGCAATGGTCTGCGTGAGCCCCAGCGCGAGGACCTGCGTCAGCAAGCCGGGCTGGAGCTGCCGAGCTTGTTCAACTCCTCGCAAATCCGGCTTCGCCGTTCGAGCAGGTCATTGAAGTACACATCACAGCCCGGGATCGGCGCCGGGTAGCTGTTGATTTCCCTCTGGATACGCACGCGCTCGCGCTCGAGCTCTTCGCGGGTTCTCTGCAGGATGGTGTCAGGTGGCATAAGATCGTCATTCTAAAACGTCACCACGTCTCGCGCAGGGAGAAAAGCCAATATGCGGACTTCTGCGTTTCGTCTCCTTACCACGGCGCTGGTCGCGTTCCTGATCGCGTGTCAGACCGCGTCCACCCAGAAACACGCAGGCGACCCGGCGATCGTCATCGGCGAAAACGATCTGGGGGGCGTGGTGATGAGCGCGAACGGGCCCGAAGCCGGCGTATGGGTGATCGCCGAAACGACGGACCTTCCGACGAAATACGCGAAGATCGTCGTAACCGACGAGCGCGGCCGTTACGTCATGCCCGACCTGCCGAAAGCGACGTATGACGTGTGGGTGCGCGGATACGGTCTCATCGATTCTGCGAAGATCCGCAGTGCGCCCGGCCAGCTCCTCGACCTGAAAGCGGTCGTCGCGCTCACGCCTGCGGCAGCAGCCGAATACTATCCGGCAGCGTATTGGTACTCGATGCTCAGAATTCCGGCCGAACACGAATTTTCGGGCGGCGGCAAAGGCTCGATCGCGAAAGTCCGCAGTCAGGCCGAATGGCTGAACGTCGTAAAAACGAATGGCTGCGTCACCTGCCACCAGATGGGGAACAAGGCGACGCGCACGATTCCGGCTGAATTCGCGCACGTGAAATCGTCGCAGGACGCATGGGCGACGCGCATCCTCTCGGGCCAGGCGATGAACAACATGACGGCCGCGATCAGCCGCATCGACGCGCCGCTCGCATTCAGGCTTTTCGCGGACTGGACGGATCGCATCGCGGCGGGCGAGATCCCGCGCTCCCGGCCGGAGCGTCCGCAAGCTGTAGAGCGCAACGTCGTGCTGACGATCTGGGACTGGAGCAATCCGACGGCGTATCTTCACGATGAGGTTTCGACGGACAAGCGCAATCCGCGCGTGAACGCGAACGGTCCGATCTATGGCGCGACCGAAGAGAGCACCGATCTCGTGCCGGTGCTCGATCCCGTGCGTCACGTCGCGCGCGAGTTGAAGCACCCGGTGCGCGACCCGAACACGCCGTCCTCGAGAAACAACCCGCTGTCGGTTTCCCCGTACTGGGGCAAGACGCCGATCTGGGACAGCCGTACGACCACCCACAACCCGATGCTCGACGAGCAGGGCCGGCCCTGGTTCACGGCGCGCGTGCGGCATCCCGACAATCCCGCATTCTGCAAACAGGGATCGAGCCACCCGTCCGCAAAAGTCTTTCCGGTCGAGCGCGCGAACCGCCACCTGTCGATGTACGACCCGAAGACAGGCGAGTGGAAGCTCATCAGCACGTGCTTCACCACGCACCACCTCGTGTTCGCGGAAGACGCGAATCACACGCTGTGGACGAGCGCCGGTGGCGCGGTGAACCCGGTGATCGGCTGGCTCGACCGCAGGGTCTACGATCAAACCGGCGACGAGGAGCGCGCGCAAGGGTGGGCGCCGTTCGTGCTCGACACGAACGGCAACGGCAAGCGCGACGAATGGGTGGAGCCCGATCAGCCGCTCGATGCGGCGAAGGACAAGCGCGTCGTCACCGGTTTCTACGGCGTCGCATTCAGTCCGGTGGACAACTCGATATGGGGCTCATCACTCGGCTTTCCCGGGCTGCTCGTGCGCTTCGCCCCCGGCCCGAATCCATCCGTAACCGGCCTCACGGAAATCTTCGAGCTGCCGATGGAGCAGAACGGTTACGGTGTGCGCGGAATGGACATCGACCGTAACGGCGTCGTGTGGTCCTCGCTCGCGAGCGGACACCTGGCGAGCTTCGATCGCCGCAAGTGCAAAGGGCCGCTCAACGGGCCGAAAGCCACTGGCAAGCATTGCCCGGAAGGCTGGACGCTCTATCCATTTCCGGGGCCGCAGTTCGACAGCGTCAACGCATCCGGCAGCGTCGAGTCGAGCTACTACACGTGGGTCGATCAGTTCGACACATTCGGCCTGGGCAGGAATGTCCCGATCGCGACGGGCAACCTGAACGACGCGCTGCTCGCCCTCGTCGACGGCAAGTTCGTCACCTTGCGTGTGCCGTATCCGCTCGGCTTCTATGCCAAATGGGCCGACGGGCGGATCGACGATCCCGGCGCCGGTTGGAAAGGCAGAGGGCTATGGGCCACGACCGCGACGCGCGCGCCGTTTCACATCGAGGGCGGCAAGGGAACCCGGCCGAAAGTCGTGAAGTTCCAGCTGCGGCCGGATCCGCTCGCCCGCTAATGCGACGCTCGTCCCGCTGGCGCAAGCCAGGATCCGTTTTGCTCCTGGTGTGTTCGTGGATCGGTTCGCCGGTAGCGGGCACCGCGCTTCTCGCGCACGCGCAGCAGAAAACATGGCGTCCCGAAAAACCGGTCGAAATCGTCGTGCCGGCCGCTCCGGGAGGCGCGGTGGATGCGACGGCCCGTCTGCTGCAGAAGCTCATGCAGCAGAACCGGTGGGTCGACACACCGGTTCTCGTGGTCAACAGGGCGGGCGGCGGTGGCAATGTCGCGTTGAGCTATCTCGATCAGCGCGCAGGCGACGGGCACTATCTGCTCAATTCCACGATGGGTCTCATGACGAACCACATTCTGGGGCTCTCGAAGACGACCTACACCGACTACACCCCGGTCGCGATTCTTTATGGCGAATACATGACCGTCGTCGTGAGGCCAGGTTCCGCTCTCAAGACCGCCCTCGACGTTCAGGACCGACTCAAAGCCGATCCGCAGTCGCTCAATATCGCCATCGGGGTATCCGTCGGCGGCACCAACTACCTGACGATCGCGCTGCTCACGAAAGCCATGGGCATCGACGTGAAAAAGCTCAAGACCGTCGTATTCCAGTCAAACAGCCAGGCGGTCACCGCGCTGATGGGCGGACACGTGGATATAGCCACACTCTCGACAGCGGCGGCGCTGCATGCTACAGAGCAGGGGCAACTCCGCATCATCGGCATAACGGCGGACCGCCGCGGCGAGGGCACGCTGGCCCGCGTGCCCACGTTCCGAGAACAAGGCTACGACCTCGTCTTCAGCAATACGCGGTTTCTGATCGGCCCGCGCGGGATGACGCCGGCGCAGACGGCGTACTGGGATACCATTCTCGAGCGCGTCGTACAGAACGAAGAATGGAAAGCCGATCTTGCCAAAGACCAGTCGATGGCGGATTACGTGGGCAGCCGGCGCGCAGGCGAGCGTCTCGCGGCGCTGAACAGGCAGTTGCGTGGCGCGCTTGCCGATGCCGGCCTGGCAAAAGATTGAGAGTGCCCTGGCGTACGAAGCACTCGCAGCAGTGAATGAACGAAACCAACAGGAGCAGACATGGCTGAAGCAACAATGAATCGCGGCGCGTCTCCGCAGAACACGCTCGCGCTCAACATGAAACTCATCGCACAGCACGAGCTCGACGGCTTCGGCGGCATCGGCGAGGGCATGGGGATGCACAAGACGAAAGACGGCCGCCGCATCATGTGGCTCGGCCATGAAGGACCGCCCAAGAACTTCACCGCGGTCGACGTCACCGATCCGCGCAATCCGAAAA
>DASRIK010000187.1:0-3944 GCA_035650035.1 Burkholderiales bacterium
GGATCTCGAGCGCTTTTCGGGTACCGTGGACCTCCTCGGCGGGGTGCGGGTCATCGCTACGATACACGTCGCGCTTTTCATTTTCTTCACCGCCTTCATCTTCGTGCACGTGTATCTCGCCTCGCTCGGCCCCCGGACCTCGACGCACTTCAAGGCGATGCTGACCGGCTACGAGGAGCTCGAGGAGCCGCCTGCGAAATAACCGTACGGCGCGGAGGGTGTAGTCTACGAGCCGGGCTCGTCCGACGTCTTGTCGACGTCGCGCACGCGGATGTTGTGCTTCTTCATGAGCGCCTGGAAGTTCTCGCGCAGCATGCCGGTCTGCTCGGCGCTGTGCGTGACGTTCCAGGCGTTACGCTTCAGCGCTTCCAGCACGAAGAGCTTCTCGATCGGTTCGACAGATTTTTCCCGGGCTTCCTTTTTTACACGCTTCAGCTCGTCGCTCGTCGTGGGCACCCCACGATCGAGTCTCGGCTCCGGATCGATGATCTCGACGAGGTGCGCCTTGCGTATGGTCCTGTCTGAAGCGAGTATCGCAGCGCGCTGAATGACGTTCTCGAGCTCGCGAACGTTGCCGGGCCAGTCGTAGGCCACGAGCACGTTCATCGCGCCGTCCGAGATCTGGTCGACTTTCTTCCCGAGCTCCTGCGAGCACGTTCTCACGAAGTGCATGGCGAGCGCGGGGATGTCCTCCCGGCGCTCGCGCAGCGGCGGCGACTCGATCGGAAAAACGTTGATGCGGTAGTAGAGATCGTCGCGGAACCTACCCTCCGCTATCATCGCCTTCAGGTCCTTGTTGGTCGCGGCGACGAGCCGGAACGCAGCGGCCTGCACGCGGGTGTCTCCGACGGCCCGGAATTCGCGCTCCTGCAGAACACGCAAGAGCTTTGCCTGCGTTGCCATGCCGATGTTTCCGATTTCGTCGAGAAACAACGTGCCCTCCGCCGCAGCTTCGAACATCCCTTTTTTGTTGGCCACCGCGCCCGTGAACGCGCCTTTCAGGTGACCGAACAGCTCGCTTTCGAGCAGGTTTTCGGCGAGGGCATTGCAGTCCACCGCCACGAACGGCTTGTCCTTGCGCAGACTGTTGTGGTGAATGGCGCGCGCGATGAGCTCCTTGCCCGTGCCACTTTCGCCCGTGATCAGCACCGTCGTGTTCGTGGCGGCGCACTGCGCGACCAGCCGATACACCTGCTGCATGCGCACGCTCGAGCCGATCATGTTGTCCAGGCGATAGCGCGCGTTCACCGCGCTCTTGAGCGTCAGGTTCTCCTGGAGAAGCGCACGGCGCTCCACTGCGCGCCCGACGGTGAGCCTGAGCTCGTCGGGATCGAAAGGCTTTGCGATGTAATCGAAAGCCCCGAGCTTCATGCACTGCACGGCAGTATCGATCTGCGCGAGCCCGGTGAACATGATCACTTCCAGCTCGGGATGCGTTTCCTTCACCCGGCGCAGCACTTCGATGCCGTTCGTTTTCGGCATCATGATGTCGAGCAGCATGACGTCGTAGCCGCCCTGATCGATCTTTGCCAGCGCCTCGTCGCCGTCGCTGGCAGTCTCGATGACGTACTGCGCGTCGGCCAGCGTGCGCACCGCGCTATGCACGACGACGTCTTCGTCGTCCACCACGAGTATTTTCGTGCTCACTGGGCGGCTCCCACTGCCATCTCCTTCCGGCCGGACTGCTGCGGCGGCGTGATCGGCAGGTACACGCTGAAAGTGGTCCCCTCACCCACCACGCTCGTGACCTTGATCTGCCCGCCGTGCGCCTGCACGATCCCGTGGCTCACGGAAAGCCCGAGTCCGGTCCCTTTGCCGACTTCCTTCGATGTGAAGAACGGGTCGAAAATACGCTTGAGATCGCTCTCCGGGATCCCGCAGCCGGTATCGATGATCGAGATCTCCGCGGCAGGCAGCGCCTCGCCGCCGGCCTCGCCGCCGAGCGGCGCGTTACAGAGGCGGGTCCGCACCGTGATGCTGCCGCCGACTTCCGTCGCGTGCTGCGCGTTCACCAGCATGTTCATGACGACCTGCTTCACCTGATCCTCGTCGACCCACGCGCGCGGCAGATCCGGCGCCAGGTCGAGCTTGATTTCCGTATCCTGGAGATGCGCCGGCCGCTCGATGAACCGGGCGGTTTCCTCGACGACGCGGTTCAGATCGGTGAACTTCTTCTCGGGCGCTTTCTGCCGCGCGAAGTCGAGGAGCCGCCTGATGATCGTCGCGCAGCGCTTCGTCTCGCGGATGACAAGGTCCATGTCCTCGGCCTCCGGCGAGCCGTCCGGCAGCTTCTGGCGCGTAAGGTGCGAGAACGTGAGCACGCCGGTCAGCGGATTGTTGAGCTCGTGGGCGATACCTGCAGCGAGCAGGCCTACGGAAGCAAGCTTCTCACTGCGAGCCGTCTCCAGCTCCGCGGCTTTCAACTGACGCGTGCGCTCCTCGACTTTCTCTTCCAGCGTGTGCGCCGCTTCGCGCAACTCGGTCTGAGACGCGTCGAGCGCGGCCGTCATCACATTGAAAGATTGGGCGAGCTGCCCGAATTCATCGTTGCTGCGCACGCGGATGGGCTCGGCGAGATCGCCCTGGGCGAGGCGCTTCGCGCCGGCTTCGAGATCGCGCAGGGGCACGTACACGAGCCGGTGCACGAGGAAGACGACGCACACGGACGCAAACAGGATGAAGCCGAGCACGAAGCCGCTGATCTTGAAGACGCTGTCGCGCACCGTCTCGTCGATCTCGTCGAGCGAGTAGACGATATCGACGACGCCGAGCACACGCTGCTCGGCCTTGTGCTGATGGCAGCCGGCGGTGTGGCACGAAACCTCGTTGTGGATCGCCTGCATGAACCCAAGCAGGCGTTTGCCGTCGGTGGTGTCGAAGATACGCGCACGGTCGCCGCGTGGAGTGCGCGCCTGCGGCAACTGGCCGCTCTGATGACACGAGAAACAGCCTTCCGCACGATGATCGACGACTTGTCCGATCTCGGTCGGCTCTGTCGAGTCGACGATGAGCCCGTCCTTGTTGAAGATCCGGATACGAGCGATGCTCTTGTCGCGGGCGATGTCATCGATGATGCGGTGCACCTGGTGGCGCTCGTTATCCAGCATCGCCGAACGCGTGCTGCGGATGACGACGTCAGCCAGCTGACTCACGCGAGCCACGGCGGCCTCGAGAAGCTCGTCGCGCTCGTGGCTCACTACGAGGGCCATGAACAGCAGCAAGCCGCCCAGAAGACCAATCGCGAGATAAAGTGCAACCTTCGCTTTCAGCGTCTTCGGAAGCACCTCGGCAGTCCTATCGCGAGCTTCAGATCGGCCCCCGCAGGCTCTCGATGAAGCCGATCACCACCAGCACGAGCAGGATGAGGCCGAAGCCGATGAGCGTGAGCCCAAGAATCCGCGAGCCCACGGTCATGCGCCGCGGCGGCGCGTCGACCAGATACTTCTTGATCTCGCCCGTCTTTACGAGGCGCTCATACTCGAGCGTGTGCTCGCGCTTGAACTCCTCGAGCGGCACCGTGCCGGTGAATATCACGATGTCGGGCGGCGGGTACTTGTCAGGCCTGAAATGGTTGTTGAAGAAGTGCACCGTGAACAGGAACACGGCGGCGAGGAACGCTTCCTCCCCGTGCACGAGCGTGGCGATGTTGAACACCCAGCCCGGCAGCACGGCTGCAACGACGCTCGGGAACCACAGCATGAAACCGCTCGTGCCGATGATCGTCATGCCCCAGAAGACAGCCCAGTAGTCGAACTTCTCCCAGTAGGTCCAGCGGTCGAACACCGGCCGCGGTCCCTTGCCGAAGAACCAGTTGAACATCGCCTGTGCATCGGTGAGGTCTTTCAAGCTCGGCACCAGCGAGGTCGACCCGAACCATTTGAACGAATCGCCAGCACGCACGATGCGGGCGGCCACCACGAGCACGTGCACGAAGAAGATGCCGA
>DASRIK010000188.1:0-6970 GCA_035650035.1 Burkholderiales bacterium
CACGACCGTCACCACGCTTTCCCCGCGCGCAAAACCGCGCTCGACGTGCAGTGGTTCCCACGGATTCGCGGCTTCGTATTCGGCAATGCAGTACGTGTATTTCCCGGGATGCCCCGTCTGGGAGGCGTCCACACCAGGCCCCGCACCGCCGATGTTCACGAGCGCGAGTCGCAGCGCGCGGCCGATCGTCGCGTTGGCGCGCCATCCGGGACCGAATACGCCGCGGCCGCAGTTGATGCGCAACTCGCTCACGATCGGGCCGTTCACGATCGTGAGCGGCGCGCCGGCATGCGTCGTCGTCTGGCGATGCGACAGTCCGTACGCAGGCTCGGAGACCGCTTGCAGCGCTGCAATGACGACGGGCAGATACTCGGGCCGGCATCCCGCCATCACTGCGTTCACCGCGATCTGCCGCATGCTCGCTGTGCCCATGCGAGGGGGCACGACACTGATCACTTCGTCGGGTTTGCGCCAGGGCATCCCGGCGAGCATCGCCTGCACGCGCTCTTCCGTCGGCGGCACGATCGGCAGGCCGTCCGTCCAGCCGCGTTCGTAGAAATATTCGTTGACGCGGTCGAAGGCGCTGTCGGTCTCGACGACGGGTGGGTCGGTGATGCCGCTCATCGTGGCATCACCGCATCCGGCAGTGGATACTGCTTGCCCTTGAACTCGCGCGCGAGATCTTCTACCGGTGTCGTCAGCACCCGCACGCATTCGTGCGCGATGTCCATGCCGCGCCGGCGGATGACTTCTTCGTCGCGATGACCGAGTGGGTGCGGGACGACGACGATCGGCAGGCTCACATGCCCGATACCTTCGCCGACCACCTGCGCGAGCGGCGCAAACGCGGTGCTGATGACGGTGACCGTCGGGATTCCGAGATCTTCGAGCGCGGCCGCGTCACGCGCGGTCCAGGGGGTCGACGAGCCTCAGTGGCCCACACCGTTGATCACCGCATCGCAATGCGCTGCCATTTCCTCGGCAAACGGCGATGGAACACCGAGGTAGCTCTTTTGCCAGAATCTCACCTCGGCGGCCCCGTGCTCGCGCCGCAACACGTCTGCGACGCCGCTCAGCACGATGTCCGCGAACTCCTTGCAGTTGTCGAGAATACCGATGCGCGCGCCCTGCACGGTTCGCAACCTCGGAGCGAGCCTTTTCGATTGGGTATCGACAGCGCCGGTCGGAACGTAAACGGAAATATCCCCGATGGTTTCTTTGCCGTCCATAGTGGGAAAGCTCTCTCGTAAGTCGTGAAAACCGATAGTAGCAAAGCTCTGCTACCATGACCTGCAGGTGCCAGCACAGTCAGCGGGGGAGGTATCGCATGGGTCCGGCCATCTACCCGATCACGCCGAGCTTTGTCGCAGAGGTCGGCGATGTCGACCTTTCCAAACCGCTGAGCGCGTCCGAGCTCGGCGCGGTCAGGAACGCATTCTGGAAATACGCGGTCCTGATTTTCCCGGAGCAGGACCTCACGCCCGAGCAGCACCTCGCGTTTTCGCAGTATTTCGGCCCCGTCGAAGCCGATCGCGTGCTGGACGCCAGAGTGACGCCCCATCGTCTGGGCGCCGCCTTCGCGGACATTTCCAACCTCGCGCCCGACGGGAAGATCTGGGCCGAAGACAGCCGTCAGCGGATGTATAAAGCGGGCAATCGGCTGTGGCACACCGACAGCTCGTTCAAATACAGGCCGGGGCTGTGTTCGCTCCTGTATTCGCGCACCGTCGCGCCTGTCGGCGGCCACACCGAGTTCGCCGACCAGCGCGCCGCCTACGATGCGCTGCCGGACGCGATGAAGAAAAAGCTCGATGGCGTCATCGCAGAACATTCGATCGCGACTTCCCGGCGGAAGACCGGTTTCTCGAATTTCAGCGACGACGAGTCGAAGCGGCTCCCGCCGGTGCCGCAGCTCCTCGTGCGCACGATTCCGGAAAGCGGCCGCAAGTCGCTGTACCTCGCCTCGCACGCCGGGCGCATCATCGGCATGGCCGACGCGGAAGGCCGCGCGCTTATCGAGGAGCTCATCGCGCACATCACTCAGCGCCAGTTCGTGTACACGCATCGCTGGCGGCCCAAAGATCTGGTGATGTGGGACAACCGTTGCACGATGCATCGCGGGACCGATTTCGACGACCTGCGCTGGGTGCGCGACATGCATCGCACGACGGTGAGTGACGTCGCGAATACGTGCGAGCAGGCGGGCATCGCAGTGCCCGCTTAGCCACCTCAGGAGCGCTCGTGTATTACCCATCGAACTGGATCCACAGTTTTCCCCAGAACTTCCAGTGGTCGAACGCAACCCTCGTGTGCAAAGGCATGGCGCCGTACGGCGCGGTCGCGCTGGGTGAAATCGACTGGATCGTGCAGCGGCTCCATGCCCGAAGCGGTGAGGAACAGGCCTGGTGGGAAGAATGGTGCGCAGTCGCGGCGGAGGTGGAGCGCGCCGGCGATGAAGCTGCGGCCGCGGGCCGTCACGCGACGGCGGGAAACTACTATCTGCGCGCCGGCAATTACTACTACACCGGCGAACGTATGGTGCCGCCGGGCGAGCAGAAAACGGCGATCTACAAAAAAGCGCTGCGCTGCTTTCAGGAGGGGTTGAAGCGCCGCTATCCGAACCTCGAGATTGTCGATGTCCCCTATGAAGGCGCACCGCTGCCCGCGTACTTCCTCAAATCACAGAACGCGAAAGCACGAGCGCCGACTGTCGTTCTGTTCGACGGTCTCGACAACTGCAAGGAAATGAGCGTTCTCTTCGCGGGCGTCGAGCTCGCTTTCCGCGGCTTCAACACGTTGGCCATCGACGGACCCGGACAGGGGGAAGCGCTGCGGCTTCGCAATCTGCCTGCGCGCTACGACTACGATGTCCCCGGCACTGCCGCTTACGATTACGTGGCGGGCCGACCGGACGTCGATCCGAAGCGCGTTGCGATCATGGCGTACAGTGCGGGCGGTTATTACGCGCCGCGCGCCGCTGCTTTCGAGAAGCGCTACGCAGCCTGCGTGGCATGGGGACCGCATTACGATTATCACGCGGTATGGGAGAAGCGCTGGGACGCAATGAAGAAAGATCACAACAGCGTCGCGACCTCTCACTTCCAGCTTCCATGGGTGCTCGGCACGCGAGACATGGAGAGCGCAATGGAGAAGCTCAGGCAATTCACGCTCGCCGGTGTCGCCGACAAGATCACATGTCCGATGCTCGTGTGCTGGGGTGAGGAGGACAAGCTCACCCCGCGCGAAGTTGCGCACCAGCTTTACGACGGCGTCGGCTCCAAAGACAAAACGCTCAAGATCTTCACCGTGCAGGAAGGCGGCGCCGAGCACTGCCAGGTCGACAACCGGCAGGTGGGCACGGACTATATCGCCGACTGGCTGACAGAACGGCTGATGTGAACGGAGTGTGGAGCGCGCACGTTATCGTTGGCGCGATGCTATGCGCGGTTGTATGGAGCCACGCTGCGTTCGCGCAAGGCACTTCGACAAGCTCAGGACAGGCTTACCCTGCGCGGCCCATCCGCGTGATCGTCCCGTTCCCCGCCGGCGGCTCCATCGACATCGTCTCGCGCTCCATTTCGCAGCGCTGGAGCGCTCTGCTGGGTCAGCAGCTTGTCATAGACAATCGCGCCGGCGCGGCGGGCACGCTCGGCACGCAGCTCGCGGCCCAGGCACCGCCTGATGGGCACACGATCCTCTACGCGAACTCCGGTCCGATCTCGATCGGGCCGCACCTCTATCCAAAGCTGGGCTACGACGTATCCCGGGATTTCGCGCCGGTCTCGCAAACGACGAGCGCCCCCTATTTCATTTTCGCTGCGGCATCGCTGCCCGTCAGTACGCCCCGGCAGCTCATCGCCTACGCGAAGGAGCGGCCGGGACAACTCAACTATGCATCGAGCGGTGTGGGCAGCGGACTGCACCTCACCGGCGAGCTTTTCAAAAGCGTGACCGGCGTCGATATCGTGCACGTGCCCTTCAAAGGTATGGGACAGGCCGCGCCGGAGCTCGCATCGGGACGGGTTCACATCGCCGTGAGCACCGTGCCCGGTGTGCTGCCTCACGTGAAAGCGGGCCGCATGAAAGGGATCGTCAGCAGCGGCACCCGCAGAAGTCCCGCGCTGCCCGATGTGCCCACATGCAACGAGGCGGGATTGCCGGACTTCTGCAGCGTCGCATGGCATGCCGTACTCGCGCCGGCGAAAACGCCGAGAGCGATCGTCGCGAAGCTGCACCAGACACTCGCGCAAACGCTCTCGAACGTGGAATTGAAAGAGCAGCTCCTCACGCGCGAGGACGCCGATGCGATCGGTGGCACGCCCGCGGAGCTGGCGAAGTTGCTCAAATCCGAGTCCGCTCAGTACGGCAGAATCATTCGGACGGTCGGCATCAAGGGAGAGTGACGGGAACTTCGGAGAACCGCATGGATAGTGCAGATGTTGCAGCGGCTCCGTGACGAAACGGCGAAACTGACGAAGCTCATCAGGACCGCCCGTATCAAGTCGGATTGAACACGCCATGCACCAGGGAACTGAATTCGATTTCATCGTCGTCGGCGCCGGCAGCGCGGGCTGCGTGCTAGCGAACCGGCTGAGCGCATCGGGCCGACACAACGTGCTGCTGCTCGAAGCAGGCGGCAAAGACAACGATCCCTGGATCCATATCCCGCTCGGTTACGGCAAACACTTCCGGAACCCCAAAGTGAACTGGCTCTACGCGAGCGAGGCGGACGAGAAGACGGCCAGCCGGGTGATTGCGCAGCCGCGCGGGAAAGTGCTCGGCGGCACGAGCTCGATCAACGGGATGGTGTACGTCCGTGGACAGCGCGAAGACTACGACGAGTGGCGCGACCTCGGTAATCCCGGCTGGGGTTACGCGGACGTGCTGCCCTGCTTCCGCAAAGCCGAAGACAACGAGCGCGGTGCGGACGAGTATCACGGCATCGGCGGCCCGCTTTCGGTTTCCGATCCGGCCGACAAACATCCGCTGTGCGAAGCGTTCTTCGATGCGGCGACGGCATGCGGTTACCCGCGTAACGCCGATATCAACGGTGCGACACAGACGGGCTTCGGCTACAACCAGGTGACGCAGCGACGTGGACGCCGATGCAGCACGGCCGTCGCCTATCTGCGGCCCGCGCGCGGACGCTCGAATCTGTCCGTCGTCACGGATGCGCACGCGACGCGCATTCTTTTCTCCGGCAGACGCGCGGTCGGCATCGAATACCTGCGCGGCGGCGCGCGCGAGTCGGCTCACGCGCGAGCCGAAGTGATCCTCACGGCAGGCGCCTTCAATTCACCGCAACTCATGCAGCTTTCCGGGCTCGGCCCCGGCGCTTTGCTGCAACAGCATGGAATCCCCGTTGTGGCGGATATGCCCGGCGTCGGCGCCAATCTCCAGGATCATTACAACGGGCGGCTCGTTTTCGAATGCACCGAAGCGTTCACGCTGAACGATGTGGTCAGGAATCCTTTGAGAAAGCTTCGCGAAGGTCTTCGCTATTTCCTCTTGCGTCGAGGCTTTCTCACGATGGGTGCATCGACTGCGACCGGTTTCGTTTCGACAGATCCCGCGGTCTCGCGGCCCGATGTGCAGATCGGGCTCGTTCTCTACAGCACCGACAAGTTCGGCGACACGCTCCATCCATTTTCAGGCTTCACACTGCTCGTGCGGCTGCTGCGGCCGGAAAGCCGGGGAACGGTGCATATCAAGAGCGCCGATCCACGCGATCCCCCCGCGATTCGGCCGAACTATCTTTCGACGCGCAAGGATTGTCATGTTCTCGTGACGGGCATGAAGGTCGCGCAGCGCCTTGTCGAGGCAGCGCCTCTGCGGCGTTACGTCGCTCGCAAGCATGAACCTCCGGACAGCGTCACGAGCAACGACGACTGGCTGCAATATCTGCGCGAGCGCGGCGGCATCAGCTTTCACCCGGTCGGCACCTGCCGCATGGGCAAAGACGACGATGCGGTCGTCGACGAGCGGCTGCGCGTTCGAGGCATCGGCAGCCTGCGTGTCGTGGACGCCTCCATCATGCCGACGCTCGTTTCAGGCAACACGAACGCGCCCGTGATCATGATCGGCGAAAAAGGCGCCGACATGATTCTCCAGGAGCACGCTTGAAGAAAAACTAGCCCGACACGGGCACCCGGAGCGCCGCCGGCTCCTTGTATCGACGGCCTCGGTCGACGGCACGCCGCTGCCGCACGAGCCGCATCACCGGCACGCCGTAGCCGCAGCTCGTCATCGTCTTGTCGATTTCGACCTCGATCACCTGACGCTGCGACTTCAGCTCCGCGGCTGGGTGCGCGCGCATGAGATCGGCGAGCGGAGACTCTGCGAGAGGAGTCACGCGCGCCCGACCGAAGAGACGCACGATCGCGGCGTCCTCGCCTTCGAACGAACAGATCATCACCGTGATCGGCCCTCCGGCTGCGCAATGCCGCGCGGTCTCGTTCCCGGAGCCGCGGTAATCCAGATACGCGACGCGATTGCGGTCGATCATGTGCAGCGGCACACCGCCTTTGGGCGACACGTTGACCGGCCCGACGTCGCCTTCGTCCGCGAGGCGCGGATCGGCGGACGCGACGAAGAAGAGCGCCGCGTTGCGAATCAGCTCGGCCTGCTCGTCAGTTATGCAAGAGTGATAGGTGGCCATATTCTGCTTTCCCTCCGTCGGTCATTCCATTCTCACGTTCGCGCGCTTTGCGACATCGCTCCATTTCGCGACTTCCTTCTTGATGAACTGCGCGAACTCTTCGGGCGTACCGCCGCGCGGATCCAGGCCCATGCCGATCAACTTGTCGCGTACGGCTGGGACGGTGAGTGCCTTGTTCAGCTCCGCATTCAGTCGCTGCACGATCGGCCGTGGCACGCCCGCCGGGACGATATAGCCGGCCCAGGGCGCGATTTCGAATCCCGGTATCGTCTCGCCGACCGTCGGCAGGTCCGGATGCGAGTCAGCACGTTT
>DASRIK010000189.1:0-6980 GCA_035650035.1 Burkholderiales bacterium
GTTCCAGATCACCATGTAGCCGATGAAGCACGCCAGCACGAACACCGTGAAGTGCGCGATGAAGGCCGGCGGCGCATACGCCCCGATGAACCAGAAGAGCCCCGCAGCGACGAGGAACGCGATGGCGGTCCCTTTCGCGGACGCGGGTGCAGCGGCGGCGCCATGGCCGTGCGCTTTCGCGGGCGCGGCAGGAGCAGGCTTCGCAGCCGGGGCTGCGGGCGCGAGTGAAAGCTTCGGCGCGGGCGGCGGCCACGTGATGCCGCCTTCCTTGATGACCGTCAGGCCGCGGATCGCATCGTCTTCCATGTTGACGTCGATCTTGCCGTCTTTTGTCTTGCAGAGCTCTTCGGTGAGCCGCAGCAGGTTCGTCGCGTAAAGCGTGCTCGACTGCTTCGCGAGACGGCTCGGCAGATCCGTGTAGCCGATGATTGTCACGCCGTGCTTCACGACCGCCTTGTTCGGCTCGGTCAGTTCGCAGTTGCCGGCCTGCTCTGCCGCCATGTCCACGATGATGCTGCCCGCCTTCATGCTCTTGACCATATCGGCGGTGATCAGCCTGGGCGCCGGCTTACCGGGGATCAGCGCCGTGGTGATGATGATGTCCACCTCCTTGGCCTGCTTTGCGTACATCTCACGCTGGGCCTGCTGGAAGCCCTCGCTCATCACCTTGGCGTAGCCACCGCCGCCGGAGCCTTCTTCCTCATAATCGACCTTCACGAATTCGCCGCCCATGGACTTCACTTGGTCGGCCACTTCCGAACGAGTGTCGTTGGCGCGCACGATGGCGCCCAAGCTAACGGCGGTGCCGATCGCAGCCAGGCCGGCCACGCCAGCGCCGGCGATGAAGACCTTGGCCGGTGGGATCTTGCCGGCGGCAGTCACCTGCCCGTTCAAGGGGCGTCCGAACGCGTGGGCGGCCTCGATGACGGCGCGGTAACCGCTGACGCCGGCCATGGAGGTCAACGCGTCCATCTTTTGCGCGCGGGAGAGCGTGCGAGGCAACGAGTCGATGGCGAGCACCGTCGCTTTTCTCGCCGCGAGCTTCTGCATGAGCTCCGGGTTCTGCGCGGGCCAGATGAAGGACACCACGGTTTGCCCCGGGCGGATCATCGCGACTTCGTCCTCCTGCGGGGCACGGACCTTGAACACGATATCGGCGCTCGCCCACAACTGGGTGGCGTCCGAAACGATCTCGGCGCCCGCAGCGCGATAGGAGTCGTCGTTGAAGTTGGCTTCGTCGCCTGCGCCTGACTGCACCACGACTCTGAAGCCGAGCTTGATCAGCTTTTCGACCACTTCAGGTACCGTGGCGACCCGCTTCTCACCCGGAAAGGTCTCTTTCGGAACGCCGATGACCTGCGCTTCCGCAACGGCTTCGGGCGCCGACGTTACGGCCCCCTGCGGCACTGCCATGACATGAGCCATGAAATCCCCTTCTCTTACCCGACTGTGGATACTGCCCTTTTACGACCCGCGAACTATAGCAAAGGGGGCTCCGAAGCCATTGATCTCCATCAACGTCCCGCGTTCCTGGAGAAACCGTCGAGATGCGCCAGGAGAAGCTGCCTACCGCGGGCCCGCCTGCCGATACGACCGACAAATCAATCAGTTCCCATCTGCAAAGCGCGCCGCTCTTCGTAGGGGCACGGGGTCGCGCAGCTATAATTCGGCATGCCGACGATCAAAGTCCTGCCTGAGCTCCTCGTCAATCAGATCGCGGCGGGCGAGGTCGTCGATCGCCCGTCCTCCGCACTGAAAGAGTTGCTCGAGAACAGCCTCGACGCAGGTGCGCGCGCGATCTCGGTCCAACTCGCCGCGGGCGGTATGCGACTCATCAAAGTCACGGACGATGGCTGCGGCATGGCGCGCCATGACCTGCCGCTCGCGCTGGCGCGTCACGCGACCAGCAAGATCGCTTCGCTGAACGACCTCGAGCGCGTTGCGAGCCTGGGTTTTCGCGGCGAAGCGCTGGCGAGTATCGCGTCGGTGTCGCGGGTCAGCATCGTCAGTCGGCGTGCCGACGACCCGCACGCGTGGGCCGTTTCGGCCGAAGGGCCGGAAGTCGCAGCCCCCACCCCCGCCACGCTTTCGGCCGGCACGACCATCGAGGTGCGCGATCTCTACTTCAACACGCCTGCGCGCCGCAAGTTCCTGAAATCCGAGACCACGGAATACGCGCACTGCGACGAAGCGTTCAAGCGGATCGCGTTGTCGCGCTGCGGCACCGCCTTCTCGGTTCAGCACAACGCCCGCGCCCGCTGGCATCTCAAGGCGCAGTCGCTCGACGCACGCATCGGTGCGCTCCTCGGAGAGGAATTCGGAAGCTCCGCCTTGCTGCTGGACGAAAGCGCTGCCGGTGTGCGGCTGTACGGTTGCGTGGGCAAGCCCGAGCAGGCGGGCGCCGCGCGCGAGGCGCAATATTTTTTCGTGAACGGACGTTTCGTGCGCGACCGTTTGCTTGCGCACGCGCTGCGTCAGGCATACCAGGATGTGCTTCACCACGAACGGCATCCCGCTTACGTGCTCTATCTGGACGTCGATCCCCAGGCCGTCGATGTCAACGTGCACCCCACCAAGATCGAAGTACGCTTTCGTGACGCGCGTGCGATACATCAGTTCGTTTTTCATGCGGTCGCCAGGGCTTTGTCGAAGAGCGTCGCGCATGCGGTGGCGGCGGAAACACGCACGGAAGAGTCGAGCGCGTCGCCGCTGTCGGTGACGCCGTATGTGCACCAGCAGGCGATCGCCCTGGGAGCCGCGCAAAGCGCCGGCTTCTACGAGACACTTTTCGGCAGCCGGCCTGCCGCTCACCCGCCGCCCGCCATGTCGGAAGACGCCGCCATGCCGCTCGGGTCTGCGCTCGCGCAGCTTGCCGGTGTGTACATCCTCGCGCAAAACGAGCACGGGCTCGTGATCGTCGACATGCACGCGGCGCACGAGCGCATCGTCTACGAGCGGCTCAAAGAAAGCCTCGACGCAAGCCGCGTCCCCATGCAGCCGCTCCTCGTGCCGGTGGTTTTCACGGCTGAAGCGCTGGAAATTTCAGTTGCCGAAGAGGAACGCGAGACCTTGCTCATGCTGGGCTTCGATGTCGCACCGGCGTCGCCCACCGCCGTTGTCGTGCGCGGCGTGCCCGCGATGTTGCAGGACGCGGACGCGCGCGAGCTCGCGCGCGACGTGCTCCGGGAGTTGAGTGCATTCGGCGCGAGCCGCGTGCTGACGGAACGCCGGAACGAAATGCTCGCGACGATGGCATGTCACGCCGCCGTGAGGGCGAACCGTCGGCTCACGGTGGCCGAGATGAACGCGTTGCTCCGCGATATGGAGCGGACGGAACGCTCTGGCCAGTGCAATCACGGACGTCCGACGTGGCATCAGATCTCGCTGAGTGAGCTCGACCGGCTGTTCATGCGAGGACGCTGAGCGCGCTCGTGAACCGTAAGCCGTGAGCGGTAAGCCGTGGCGCAAAATCCACCAGCAATACTGTTGATGGGGCCGACGGCGAGCGGCAAGACCGCCGTCGCGCTGGAGCTCGCGCGCATGCTGCCGTGCGAAATCGTGAGCGTCGATTCTGCGCTCGTGTACAAAGGCATGGACATCGGGACGGCGAAACCCGGTCGCCACACGCTCGACGCAGTTCCACATCATCTCGTCGACGTGATCGAGCCTCACGAGTCCTACTCCGCCGCGCGCTTTCGCGACGACGCGCTCGCCGTCATGCGGGAGATCACGGAACGTCGCCGCATTCCCCTGCTCGTCGGCGGCACGATGCTGTATTTCAAAGCGCTCCTGGAGGGTCTGAACGAGCTTCCCGAAGCCGATCCCGCCATCCGCCTCGTGATCGACACGATGGCGCAGGAATCCGGATGGCCTGCCGTGCATGCCAAATTGAAGGCGCTCGATCCCGACACGGCGGCGCGGCTCGAGCCTACCGACGCACAACGCATACAGCGGGCGCTCGAGGTGTACTACATCACGGGTAAAACGCTGGGCGAGCTTCTGCAGAAGCCGCGCTACGTGTACTTTCCGTACACGCCCCTCAAGATTGCGCTCGTTCCCGGCGATCGCGCCGTGCTGCACGAGCGGATCGAAAAGCGTTTCGACGAGATGCTCGCCAACGGGCTGCTGCGAGAGGTCGAAGAACTTCGCGAAACATACGGGCTCGACCCGACGCTGCCGTCCATGCGCTGCGTCGGATATCGCCAGGCGTGGCAGCACCTGGCGGGCCAGCTCGATTTCGAGGGGTTGCGCAGCCACGGTATCGCTGCGACCCGCCAGCTCGCCAAGCGCCAGCTCACGTGGCTGAGATCGATGCCGGACGTCGTGCTATTCGATTGTTTGCAGGAAGATCTTGCGGCACGGGTGACCGAATACGTCAGGGCTGAGCTTGACGCGCTCGCTTTTTGAAGAAGTGATCAGGCTACCGCTCTCCTGATCATCTCTCGTCCTCAGCCTTTTTTGTCACCGCTTCGACGCGTGTCCGCGCCGAGCCTCGCGCAAACGTAACGTTGAGCTCGTCATCGCGCGTGAGCTGAGACGCATCGCGCACGATGGCCCCGGCGCTGTCGACCGCAATGCTGTACCCGCGCTCGAGCACGAGCTCTGGATTCAGGTGTTTCAAATGCGATTCGAGCGCGGCGAGCCGTACGCCCGCGCCCGCAACTCGGGCGCGACTGCCGTCGCGGAGCCGCCGCACGAGCTCCGCCCAATGTCGTTCGAGCCGGGGCAGATCGGGACGCGCCGTCGCGAGCTCGTGCGCGGCGCGCCTCGCATCCCATGTTCGGGCATCGGCATATCGGTTCCAGCTGCCGCAGAGACGGTTCGCGAGATGCGTGAGATGCTGCATCTGGCTGCGCAGACGATCCCCTGGATGGACCAGACACTTCGACAGATAGTCGAGGCGCTGCATCCGGTCTTCGAGACCACGTTTGATAACCCGCGCGATACGCAGCTCGAGCTGTCGCAGCTGCTCGCATGTCTCGAGCCGGTCGGGACTCGCGAGCTGTGCGGCCGCGGTCGGCGTAGGCGCTCGCACGTCTGCGACGAAATCGGCGATGGTGAAATCGGTTTCATGCCCGACGCCCGATACGATCGGAATGGGACACGCACGAATCACGCGCGCTAGCCGCTCGTCGTTGTATGCCCAGAGATCCTCGATGCTGCCGCCGCCCCGACACACGATGAGCACATCGCATTCGGCGCGCGTGCCAGCGATCGTGATGGCTTCTGCAATTCTTGCGGCCGCTCCCTCGCCCTGCACCGGCGTCGGGTAGATGATCACCTGAAGCCCAGGCGCACGGCGCTCGAGGATCGTGAGCACGTCGCGCAGCGCGGCTGCTTTGGGCGACGTGACGATGCCCAGCGTGCGTGGAAATCTCGGCAGTACGCGCTTTCGGGCCGGGTCGAAAAGACCTTCGCGTTCGAGCCGCGCTTTCGACCGTTCGAACGCTTCGTACAGCGCTCCGAGGCCCGCGCGTCGCATTGCCTCGACGGTGATCTGGAATTTGCCGCGAGCCTCATAAAGCGTGGCGCTCGCGCGGACTTCCACCTGCATGCCGCTTTCGGGCTGCCAGCCAAGCAACGTCGCTTTCTGCCGAAACATCACGCATTCGACCTGCGCGTTCTCGTCCTTCAGCGTGAAATAGCAGTGGCCCGAGTCGTACCGCTTGAAATTGGAGATTTCCCCCGAGACCCACGAGAGCGGCAGGTGCTGCTCCAGCGCCGCACGAGCGAGGCGATTGAGCTCTGTCACGGAGAGGACACGTGGCGCTGCAGCATCGATCGCGAGGTCGAGCGTGGACGACGATGAATCGTAGATCGCGCGCGGCATCAGCGACCGCGTTTGGAAAAAAATACGCGACTATTCAAGGCTTGAGCCTGATACTTGAAATCGGCCGGAATTTGTGATTCATCCACAGCAGTCACACGTTGGTCACATTCACGGCTACTCAGAGGTAATTGCCCCTGAGAGAGGTGATAAGTCATTGAATCGGCAGCACATACGGTTGCGAGTAATTCTTGGGCGAAACAATATTTTCCTATACCGGCGCCTCACTTAGCCGCTATTTTCAAACGCTGCTCACAATGTTATCCACAGACATTGTGGAGAAGGCGAATTTTCCAGATACACGCTTCGCTTAGTAAACCTTCGTCACGGAGCACTTGAGCTTGCTTGCCCAAAGAGGCGCGGCCCATTAAAGTGACGCGCACTTTTCGGGAGCCCTCAGTTGTTATCCATTATCGAAGCGGCGGGCTGGCCGATTTGGCCCCTGATTCTATGCTCCATTATCGCGCTCGCGATCATCGGCGAGCGCATGTGGACGCTCCGCCGCAATCTCGTCGTTCCCCGCGAGCTGCTCGCGCGCGTCGTGCAGGAACACCGGCAGAACGGTGTCACGCCCGAGATGGTGAGCCGCCTTGCGGAGCACTCGCCGCTCGGCCAGGTCTTCGCTGCTGCGCTGCGAAATTTCTCGAGCTCTGCCGCCGTAATGAAGGAAGCGATCGAGGAAGCGGGCCGCGCTGTCGCGATCGAGCTCGAACGTTTCCTGACCACGCTCGGCACGATCGCCGCCATCGGGCCGCTGCTCGGTCTGTTCGGCACCGTGATCGGCATGATCGAAATCTTCGGCTCGCAGACGCCTCAAGGCGGCAATCCGCTCGTGCTCGCGCACGGCATTTCGATCGCACTCTATAACACGGCCTTCGGCCTGGTCGTCGCGGTTCCGAGCATGATTTTCTATCGTTACTACCGCGCGAAAGTCGACGCAATGCTCGTCGACATGGAGCTGCAGGCGATCAAGCTCGTGGAAATCCTGCACGGCGAGCGTCAGGCATGAGATTCAGATTTCGGGGCTTGCGCGAAGAGCCGGAGATCAATTTCATTCCGTTGATCGACGTTCTTCTCGTGATCCTGATCTTTCTGATGGTCACGACGACGTATTCGCGATTCGCGGAGCTGCAGATCAATCTGCCGACGGCGG
>DASRIK010000190.1:0-5216 GCA_035650035.1 Burkholderiales bacterium
CCCGGAAGCTACTTCGCAAGTTTCTGCCGAGCCACGACAGCGTCAAACGAAATCGGTACATCGCGCGGCTCGGCCCCTGGCTGCAGCATCACAATCTCTGGCATTTTCACCGCCGTTCTGTCGCGGGCGGCGTGGCCGTCGGCATGTTCGCGGGGCTCATTCCGGGCAGCAATCCGGTGCAGTTCATCGCCGCCTCGCTGCTCGCGGTGGGCTTCAAGGTCAATCTGCCGATTGCGGTTGCCGTGACGCTCTACTCGAATCCGTTCACGATCGTTCCGCTCTATTACGTCGCATTCAAGCTGGGCGAGCTCGTCTTCTGGCGTGGCAATGGCGAGCTTCCCGACATGGCCCTCGCACTCGAAGGCAAAGGCTTTCGCGAATGGATTCCGGCAGCGCTCGACTGGATCACAAGCGTCGGCAAGCCATTGCTCGTCGGTCTGCCTTTGCTTGCGCTGATTCTTGCCGCGAGTGCTTACGTTCTCGTCGATACCGCCTGGCGGCTCCAGGTGAGACTCGAATGGCGCCGTCGCCAGACCAGGCGAGCCAAGGCGGCGCGATGAGCACACCGCATTATTGGGACGAAGCCAGACGCGAGCTTGCCGCACGCGATCCGGTGCTCTCGAAGCTTGCGACCCGCTATCCAGGCCTTGCGATGGGCAGCCGCGGCGATGCGTTCTCTACGCTCGCCCGCGCGATCGTCGGCCAGCAAATATCCGTCAAAGCGGCGCAAAGCGTCTGGGATAGACTCGTCACGGAACTAGCCGAGATGAAACCGGACCGACTTGGCGATGCCGACGTCGCGAGATTGCGCACGTGCGGACTTTCGGGACAAAAAGCGATCTACCTGCTCGATCTTGCGCAGCGCTTCAGCTCCGGTGCGCTCGACCCCGGGCGCTGGAGCGGGCTCGACGACGAAGCGTTGATCGCGGAGTTGACTCAGGTAAAAGGGATCGGACGCTGGACGGCGGAGATGTTCCTGATTTTCTACATGGCGCGTCCCGACGTGCTGCCGCTCGACGACATCGGCCTGCAACGCGCCATGAGTCTTCATTACAACACCGGCCGGCCCCTTTCCAAGCTCAAGATGCGGCGTATCGGCAACGGCTGGGCACCGTGGCGATCGGTCGCCACGTGGTATCTCTGGCGCAGTCTCGATCCGCTGCCGGTCGGGACCTAGCCGCCCATTGGAGCATAGTAATCAGCTGATCCTCATTGGCGCCGCGCTTGTCGCGGCGAGCGTGATCGTGAGCGCGTTCGTCTCGCGCTTCGGCACGCCTTTGCTGCTCGTGTTCCTCATCCTCGGGATGCTTGCCGGTGAAGACGGGCCAGGCGGAATTCCATTCAACGATGTGCAGCTCACCTATCTCATCGGCTCGGTAGCGCTCGGCATCATTCTCTTCGACGGCGGCATGCGGACCCATGCGCGTACCGTGAGGGTGGGTATCGGGCCTGGCATCGTGCTCGCGACGGCCGGTGTCGCCATTACCGCCGGGCTCATCGCGTTGTTCGCGATGTGGATATTCGGTTTCACATGGCTGCAGGGCCTGCTTCTCGGCGCAATCGTCGGTTCGACGGATGCCGCTGCAGTATTCTCCGTCTTGAGCGCGAGAGGTCTCGCGATCAAGCGGCGCGTCAGTGCAACGCTCGAAATCGAGTCGGGCTGTAACGATCCGATGGCGGTTTTTCTCACCATCGTTCTCGTGCAAGCGCTCGCGGCGGGGAAGACAGGTCTCGACTGGAGTATTGCCGGCCGACTCCTTGCGGAATTCAGCATCGGAGGCCTCGCCGGCCTTGCCGGCGGCTATGCCATGGTGTGGATCATCAACCGCCTCGAGCTCGCGCCCGCGCTTTATCCACTGCTTGCGTCGTCGCTTGCGCTGCTTGTTTTCGGCGCCACGCTTGTGATCGGTGGCAGCGGCTTTCTCGCGATTTACGTGGCGGGACTCGTCATGGGCAACCGGCAGGTGCACTCGGCGCAAAATATCCTGCGCGTGCACGACGGCCTCGCATGGCTGGCGCAAATCGGCATGTTCCTCGTGCTCGGTCTGCTCGCCACGCCCCACGATTTGCTTCCTGTGGCGTATCCGGCGCTGCTGCTCGCCCTCGCGCTCATGCTGATCGCGCGTCCTGCCGCGGTCGTGTTATGTCTCGTGCCCTTTGGCTTCCCGTGGCGCGAGCAGGCTTTCATCTCGTGGATGGGTCTGCGCGGTGCGGTCCCGATCATTCTCGGCGTCTTCCCGCTCGTCGCCGGGCTGCCGAACGCGTGGATCTATTTCAACGTGGCGTTCTTCGTGGTGCTCGTCTCGCTTTTCGTCCAGGGGTGGACCGTCGCGCCCGCCGCGCGGCTGCTGAACCTCGAAGTCCCTCCCGCATCGGTGCCGGCAGGCCGCTTCGACCTCGGCGATGCAGGACGCTGGGATCTCGAGCTGCTGCGCTACGATCTCGCGGACGACAGCCCCGTCGTCGGCACCCCTCTATCCGAGCTCGCACTCCCGGAGGAAACCGCTCTTTCGGGGATACTCCGCGGCAATCGTGTGGAACCGCCGCAGCGCGTGGGCGCGCTGCAGCCGGGCGATGGCGTGTACGTGATCGCCGCGTCGGCGCACGTCGATGTGCTGAATCGCTTGTTCATAGCACCGCACCATCCCGATCGCCTCGAAGAGCACCGGTTCTTCGGCGACCTGGTGCTCGATGGAGACGCGAGTGTTTCCGACATCGCGCAGTTCTACGGCATCGAGTTTCCCGCCGGTGCCGAAGGGCTCACGCTCGGAAGCTATCTCGTGCGCGTGTTCCGCAAGCGTCCCGTCGTCGGCGATCGTATCAAGGCAGGGCGAGTGGAGTTCGTCGTACGCGATGTAGTGGATGGACGCGTCTCGCGCGTCGGTCTCAAGCTCCGCTGAGCCGTGACCCATCACGAATTCGTGGAAGCGTACCGCACAGGCTCGATCCGTGTACACATCGATCACGCCACCGCTGCGCGTTACATGAGCGCCCGTCTTCTCCTTCCGCT
The DNA here is from genome assembly GCA_035650035.1 of Burkholderiales bacterium. GTDB lineage: Bacteria > Pseudomonadota > Gammaproteobacteria > Burkholderiales > SG8-41 > JAQGMV01. Next base: position 3,011 of record DASRIK010000190.1, read on the forward strand.
GGTAATACTCCCCGTGCTCGGGATTGGCGTCGCCCTCGCGCTCGTCGGCTGGATCTGGACAGGCCTGGCGCTCATTGGCGCAGCCACGATCGCGCCCATGCTCATCAAACGAACGGCGCCTCATTTCATCATCACCCAGGCGCTGCAGGATCGGCAGTTCTACGACGAGGTTGCGTCGACCGGGCTCATCGAGATCGTGCCGACACCCGGGACCATACACTAGGCCGGGTGTAGGACTCCGTCGACGAGCTTCATCACGCGGTTCGCGCGCGCTGCGAGATCGTAGTCGTGTGTCACGATGACGAAACTCGTGTCGAGCGAGCGATTGAGCTCGAGCATGAGCTCGAAAACATGCTCGGCTGTGTGGCGATCGAGATTGCCCGTCGGTTCGTCCGCAAGCACGCACACCGGCCGTGTCACGAGCGCTCGGGCAAGTGCGGCGCGCTGGCGCTCACCGCCCGAGAGCTCGCCAGGCGTATGCGTAAGACGATGAGATAAGCCCACCTGCTCCAGGATCTCCGAGGCGGCTTTGTAGGCCTGCACCTTGGGCTCGCGCCTGATAAGGAGCGGCATCGCAACGTTTTCGGCGGCGCTGAATTCCGGAAGCAGGTGATGGAACTGATAGACGAAGCCGAGTGCCCGATTGCGCGTCTCGCCGCGTTCCGCTTCGCTCTGTGTCCTCAGGTCCTTGCCGAGCACACGGACTTCGCCTTCAGTGGGCACATCCAGTCCGCCGAGCAGGTGAAGAAGCGTGCTTTTTCCCGAGCCGGACGCGCCGACGATCGCAACACGCTCGCCCGGGAACACATCCAGGTCGACCCCCATGAGCACGGGAACTGCGACTTTGCCCTGCCCGTAAACCTTGTGCAGATTGCGGCACGAGAGCACCGGCTCCCCGTCAGGGTGCGGGCTATTCATATCGAAGCGCCTCGGCAGGGTTCACTTTCGACGCGCGCCAGCTCGGATAGATCGTCGCGAGTAAAGAGAGCAGGAAAGAAACCACGGCGGTCGAGACGACGTCGCTGTAGCGCAGCTCCGTGGGGAGGTCGGCGATCTGGTAGACGTCCTGAGGCAGGAACTTGAAGCCGAAAAGGCGCTCGACGAACGCGACGATCACATCGACGTTGAGGGCGCCGAGAATGCCGAAGACGGTGCCGAACACGACGCCGATGACACCGATGACCGTGCCCTGGATCATGAACACACGCAGCACGCCGCCCGGTGATGCGCCGAGCGTGCGCAGAATCGCGATGTCGGCATTCTTTTCCTTGACTACCATGAAGAGGCTGGAGACGAGATTGAACGCGGCGATCGCGATAATGAAGAAAAGGAGCAGCGACATCATTCGTTTTTCGAGATCCACGGCGCGGAAATACGTCGCGTTGAGACGCGACCAGTCCACCACGATGACACTCGGCGGCATTGAGGCTGCAAGCTCTCGCGCGACCTCTCTCGCCCTGAAAAGATCGTCGAGCTTCAGCCGCACACCCGTGACCTGGTCACCCAGCAGATAAACCCGCTGTGCGTCCTGCATGTGTACGAGCGCGAGCGTCGAATCGATTTCGTAATGACCGACGTTGAAAGTGCCGACCACGGTGAACTGGCGCAGACGCGGAATGACGCCGGCCGGCGTAACCTGACCCTGGGGCGCGACGAGTATGATGCGATCGCCGCGCGTAACACCCAGCGCGCGCGCGAGCGGCTCGCCGAGGATGATGTTGTATTCACCCGGCTTCAGCATATCGAGCGCGCCCTGCCGCATGTTGCGCCCGAGATCGGAAACCACACTTTCGAGATCGGGCAGAACGCCGCGCAGGTAAGCGCCGCGCACGAGACCGCCGCTCGTGAGAAGCCCCTGGGCCGCGACATACGGCGCCGCCGCTTTCACTTCCGGGTGTCTCACCGCTAGCCGCGCGACTTGTTCCCAGTTATCCATCGTGTCCGTCACGCCCTGAACCTGGATGTGCGCGACCGCGCTCAGCATGCGCGTGCGCACTTCGCGCTGGAAACCGTTGAAGACGGAAAGGACCGTGATGAGCACCGTCATGCCGAGCGCGATGCCGATAATCGATATCAGCGATATCACGGAAATGAAACGCGTGCGCTGACGGGACCGCGTATAGCGCAGCCCGATGAACAGCTCGTAAGAATTCACTGGCTGCCGGGATGGGGAAAGGCCAGAGTTTGCCACAAAGCTGCTACACTG
>DASRIK010000191.1:0-9629 GCA_035650035.1 Burkholderiales bacterium
CGGTAACGCTTCGGGCGCTTGCACCGACGTTACAGGCTCCGGCGCTTTCACGACGGGCGCCGCCTCGCGCTGCGGCGGCGAGGCCGGCGCGGGTGCTGCAGCATGCGGTGCCGGCGTTGGAGACGACGGGCCCTCGCCGAAGTAATGTCTGCCCGAATAGACGCCGATTCCGAGCAGCACGAGCAGCGCAGGCACGGCATAGAGCCAGACTTTCCGCCCGTGCGGCGAACGGACGATCTGCTTCAGATGGCTCGTGAGCAGCGCGACGTCCGAATCCCAGCTCGTGCTCCGTATTTCGCGGGCCTGCCGCCTCGTGAGGGAACGGAGATCCGCCGGCAGCTCGTCCGGCGGCGGCAGACGCGCGCCACCGACAAGGACCGGGATCACCCTGATCTTGCGATTGAGCACCATCGAAGTCTCGGTGCGCACCCAGTCGTCTTCCTGGTCGAGCCGCCGGCGGCCTTTCTCGTCGACTGCGTTCGCCCAGTTCGGACCGATGATGATGAGCGCGACGTCGCATTCCTTCAACGCGCGGTCGATGACGTCCGAAAAGATTTCACCGTCCGGAATGTTGTCGACGTCCTGGAAGACGAGATCGCCGAAACGGTTGCGCAATGCATCGCGCAACCGGCCGGCCCAGCCGTCGCTATCCGCCCTGCGATAACTGATGAATATGCCGGCCATGTTGCAATGAGGGCTGCTCGGGAAGCATGACAAATTCTGCGCCCTGGAAACCCGGCGGGGCAAGCGCACCGGTGTATAGTGGACAAAAGGCGTAGAGCAGCTGCGATCGGGCCATGATTTTCCGCTGGCAATACGCACTCTGGCTTCTGTTGGTCCTGCCGCTGCTGCCTGGCGCGTACATCCTGTCGCTGCGCCGCAAGCACGATGCGCTTCGACGTGCCGGCGTCGCGCTCGAAACCGAGACGACGACGCCAGCGGCACGTCTCAGAGCTCATGCGCCTGCGCTTATTTTCACCGCGGGTCTCGCAGCGCTGCTTCTGTCCATTGCGCGACCGGTCGTGGTGATCACTTCGCCCGCACGTGAAGGAACCGTCGTGCTTCTGATCGACGTGTCGCTCAGCATGGCGGCGACCGACGTGCTTCCGAACCGGCTCGAAACCGCGCGCGCGGCGGCCGTCGAGTTCGTCAAAGCGCAGCCCGAAGGCATACGCATCGGCGTCGTTGCATTCGGCGGCCACGCGGATGTCGTGCAGCTTCCGACCACGAATCGCGGCGACGTTCTGAAAGCGCTGGAGAGCCTCGAGCTGCAGCGCTTCACCGCGATCGGCAACGGGCTCATGGGTGCGCTGCTGACGCTCGTTCCGACGATCGACATCGGAGGGGAGTACGACATCTTCGGCGCCGGCCGCACACCGATCGAGGGCGACGGTTCCTCGCTCAGGCCGATACCCACGAAGACGGGCGCGCTCCTGAAACCCGTGGCGCCAGGCTCGCGTCTTTCGACGGCTGTGATCCTGATCAGCGACGGACGCGGAACGATGGGCGTGCCGCCACAGAGAGCGGCAAAGCTCGCTGCGGACCTCGGTATTCGCGTCTACACCATCGGGGTCGGAACGCTCTATGGCGGAGTGGCCAACGTGGAAGGCTGGCCGCCGATTCACGCCGATTTCGACGAAGACATCCTGAAAGAAATAGCGGACGTGACCGCGGGCGAGTACTTCCTCGCACGTACCGGTGAAAAGGTACGAAAGATCTACGAGAAGCTCGTCCCGCGGGTAGTCTTCGAGAAGAAGGAAATGGAAATCACAGCGGTGGTGACGGCGATCGGCGTGCTGCTCACGCTCGCTTCAGCGGGACTTTCACTCGCGTGGTCTACCGGCGGCGGCCTCAAGCGAGCCTGATGCTGTGCGGCCCTCAGCGCTTGCGATCTGAGCGGTGTTCGCCGTTCTCCGCCGACCCCGAGTAGCTCGCGAGCGCACGGCGCAGGAACTCGAACTGCGCTTTAACGCGCGTGCACGCGTCGCAAAACGTCAAATGCAGTCGCAATGCGGTGCGCTGGCCGAGCGTCAGGTTGCGATCGAGCCCGAGCGAAATGAGGCGGCTCGCTTCCTTGCAGGTGATCCTCATCGCGTCCTCGCCGATTGCGCAGACGCAAACCAGCGCTGCTCGAGGCACTGCCGCAGCGACATTCGCGCGCGATAGAGCAGCACCCAGCAGTTGTTCGCGGTGATCGCAAGTTCTCTGCAGATCTCCTCGATCTCGATCCCCATGATCTCCCGCATTTTGAAAACGAGCGCCGTGTTCTTCGGAAGCCGGTCCATGCACGATTCGAGCACTTCGAAGAATTCGCGCTGTGTGAGCGCCTGCTCTGGATCGGCCCAGGCCGCGGGCAGCGCCACGTAGTGGCCGTCCTGCTTGAACAGCGCATCGAAATCATCGAGGGAGCTTTCCTCGTCGCTGAGAGAAACGATGCGCTCGCGGCTCGCTTTGCGAAAGTGATCGAGGATCTTGTGCTTGAGAATGCCGATCAACCAGGTGCGCACCGACGAGTCGCCGGCGTAACGTTCCGCGTTCTGGATGGCCGCGCTCAGGGTCTCCTGCACGCAATCCTCGGCATGGCTTTCGTCCCGCAGTTGCGCCATTGCAAAACGGAGGAGCGCGCGGCGGTGTGATTCGAGCTCACGCAATTCGATCGCAGGAGCGGGCATCGTGGCAGCCGGAAGAAGTAGCTGCAATCTAGCCCATCGCGTTGACCCCCGCAACGATTGCGCGCAGAGCCTCCCGCGGCGATGCGCTGCCGCGGAAGGTCGTTTTCAGTGCCAGGCGTTCCCGGTCAGCGATTCTGCCCGCTTTCCGACGGCGAGCTCGGGAACATGAACGTGCGTGCCATCATCTTCTTGTCGGTGAACTGCGGCGTCGCGAGCATGCCTTTCTTTCCCGTATCCATCATGTCGAACTGCGTGCCCATGTAAGTCAGGAACTCCTGGCGGCTCACCATGCCGTCCTTGTTGCTGTCGATTGCGCGCATCATGCGCTCGGTCCAGAAGTGACTCGAGAACTCCACGGCGCTGGACGGAAACGGGCTTTGCGCGGCCGCCGAAAACGTCGTCAGCGTTGCGAGGACCAGCGCCCCGATGATCGTTGCCGCTTTCATGTGCTTCAGCATTGTTGTCTCCTTTCCTAGAGAACCGGACCGGTTTCGTTCGGAGAGGCGGGAAACGGCACGATCGAGCCCGCAATCGACGGGCGCTTCAACGGACTCTGCACTTCGACGCCACGATAGGGGAGCGGGCCGTGCTCGTATGCCGCTGTCGGATACACGGGCTGGGCGGCGCCGGTGAGCGACTGCGACGTGGTGATCCGGTCCGCGTACCATGAAGCGGGTACTTCCGAGACCGAAGCGGGACCTGCGGCCTGTGCAACACCTGCGCCGAGCAGCAGCCCGGCAACCAACAGCTTCGAAAGATTCGTATTCGCCACGTCTGTCTCCTTGAATGAGTGAAGGGGCGGCTCGGCGAAGAGTCGATCGCGCGATTGCGACGCTCTTCGCCTCACCGTGCGCCTTAGACGTGGAGAAAGGACGAGTCCTTACCGGAAAATTTTTTTCGGATGCTGTAAGGAAACGACGCGTTGCGCGACGTCGCTCGACGAAGGCGCCCGACCATCGCGTGCAGGAGCGAGGGGGCTATCGCCGGAAAATCCAGAGAAGCAGCGAGAGAACGATCGAGATGATGATGGAAGTCGTGATCGGAAAATAGAAGCCGCCGCTCTCGTTCTCGATGCGGATGTCCCCTGGCAGGCGGCCGAGACCTATTTTCGAAAGCCACGGCCAGAGCGCGCCGACCACGAGCATGACGAGGCCGGCGAAGATCAGAATCCGTTGCATACAATCACACTCCCGGACGCATCCAAGGGTTCCATACTAGCGTAAATGATGCGCAGGCTCCTGCAGCCGTTCGTTCTCACTGTCACCGCCCGGCACCTCGAGACGCGGTGCTTCCGGATTAGCCGCCACGCTTGTCGCGACGGCGGCAAAGCTGAATGCCAGCGCCACACTCACCGCGACTGCAAATTGGTATGGCACGATCCGATGCTTCAGGCGCTTCGAAATCCTCAACGTTGCCATGGCTGCTCCTTTCACGTGGTATCGAGGTCCACAAGTCACGGCCGGTACCTCGGAGTGAGTAAAAGTGGTCGTGATGGGAGGAGTGTAAGGAGCTCGTGTATCGCCACGATGTCAGGTGCTCGTGGAGTTGTTTCAGACGTGTTGCAATACCTCGGCCAAAAGGCCAGCATTGCTCCCGGAGCCGTCCGCCACCGGGCAAACTCCAATTATGCGAGGACGACAATGATCACCGTCTACGGTACTCCGCCGACCCGCGCGATGCGCGTGATCTGGATGCTCGAAGAGATGGGCCTGCCCTACGAGGTGCGGCCTGTCGCGTTCGACAAGCGCTTGACCGATGTGGAATTCGTCGAAGCAAGTCCTGCCGCTTCTTTCCCCGCCATACGGGACGGGGCCGTGCGGATGATGGAGTCGTGCGCGATCCTCGAGTATCTCGGCGCGAAGTACGGACCGACCCCGCTTACGCCTGCGCCGTCCGATCCGAGCTATCCCGCGTATATTTCCTATCTTCACTTCGGCGAAGCATCGCTGGCCGGGCCGCTCAACGTAACGATCGCCACGCGCTTTTTCGCACCGGCGGATCAAAAGGAAAACTGGGGGGCTGGTTTCGCGATCGATTCCTTCGTGCGCAAGTCCGCCGCGCTGCTGAAGCCGCTCGCGCACAGCCCTTACGTCGCCGGGAACACGTTTACTGCAGCCGACATTTCCTGCGGGTTCGCTGTGGGCATCGCACGCTTCCTTGGCTTCGAGGACCGTCTCGATCCGGCATTGCGCGACTACGTCGGTCGACTTGCGCAGCGGCCCGCGTTCCAGCGTGCGATGAGCAAGCAGCAAAGCGCAAGTTGATCGCCGCATCTGCGGAAGACATTCATCGCTTCTGGTTTGCAGGCTGCGAGACCGATCCGGTCGCTGCGACCGCGCGCGGCGACGTCTGGTTCAGATCCTCATCCGATCTGGATCTGCAGATTCGCGAGCGGTTCGGATCCACGATTCAGGAAGCGGCCCGAGGCGAGCTTTCCTCCTGGCAGGAGACTCCGCGATCGTGCGTATCGCTCGTCGTGGTTCTCGATCAATTTCCGCGCAATGCGTTCCGCAATACCGCCGCTGCGTTCGACAACGACCCCGCTGCGTTGGCGATCGTGAGACGCGCCATCGCTGCCCGTCACCCCGATAAGCTCACGATCGTGGAACGCGCGTTCCTGCTGATGCCTTATCAGCACGTAGAGGACCTCGAGAGTCAACGAGAGGGCATGCAGCATTTCGAGCATCTCGCGGCGACGGCGCCTGCGCAATGGCGCGCGTTTGCGGAGAACACGCTTCAATTTGCGCGCAGTCACCTCGACATCATCGAGCGTTTCGGTCGTTTCCCTCACCGCAATCGAATGCTCCGCCGCAGCTCCACCCTCGCGGAGCGCGAATATCTGGATTCGAAGCCGGATACCTTTGGCCAGGGACAGTAGCGGCGCGCTCGACGCGTGCGTCATTGCTGAAATCGAGGCACGGTCGTTGCTGTTTGCGCCGCATGTCTGAGATCCTCGTCGGCACCTCCTCATGGACCGACAAGACGCTCATCGAGTGCGGGCGGTTCTATCCACCCACGGTAAAAACGCCTGAGGCGCGGCTCAAGTTCTATGCTTCGCAGTTCCCTATCGTGGAGGTGGACAGCAGCTATTACGCCATCCCGGGCGAGCAGGCCGCAAAGGCGTGGGTAGAGCGCACGCCGGACAGTTTCGTGTTCAACGTAAAAGCGTTCAGGCTCCTCACCACGCACCAGACGCAGCCGAAGGTCTTGCCGAAGCACGTATCCGAATCGCTGCCGGTCGAGAAGAAGACGGTGTACTACAAGGATCTGCCGAACGAGCTGATCGATGCGGTCTGGAGCGAGTTTCGCGCGGCGCTACGCCCGCTCAAGGAAGCGGGAAAGCTCGGCGCGGTTCTCTTTCAGTTCCCGCCCTGGTTCCTGCCTCACAAGGAGAGTCTCGGGCACATCGAGCAGTGCCTCGAGCGTATGGAAGGGCACCGTGTCGCTGTCGAGTTCCGACACCCGATGTGGTTTTCGGAGCGCGGTCGTGAGCGCACGCTGACTTTCGAGCGCGAGCGCGGAATCGTCCATGTCGTCGTCGACGAGCCGCAAGGGCTCAAGACGTCCGTGCCGGCAATATGGGAAGTCACTTCGCCCGACATCGCCATGGTGCGCCTGCATGGCCGGAATCACGGCACGTGGGAAAAGAAGGGCCTGAAGACCGCCTCGGAACGGTTCGACTACTGGTATGACGAGAAGGAACTGAGGGAGCTCGCTCCGAAAATCGACGCACTGGCCGAAAAAGTGCGGCAGGTGCAGGTGCTCTTCAACAACAACCGCGAAGACCAGGGTCAGAAAGGCGCGGCGATGCTGCAGAAACTGCTGCCGGCGCCACGAGTAAGACCAACTGAAGAGAGGCCGCCCACCTGACGCTGCCGCCTGCGCCGCATTTCACGAATGTGAAAGGCAGCTGCGGTGTGCTTCTTGCTTCCAGCCTCGCGACGGCCTGCGGAGCTCCGACTGGGAGTCTCAGGCGCGTGGCCGGCGTTTTTTCGTGAACGCAGACGGGAGCATACACATGAAGCGACGCACATTTCTCTTTACCGCCGGTGCAGGGATTGCCGCGACCGGTTTTTTGGCGACGGGCTGCACGGTGACGAAACCGGACACACCCGAGGATCGTGCCGCCAAACGGCGCGAAATCGACAGTGGGGTCGACGGCACGCTCACGCGTCTGTACTCGACGGCGCGGGGCTCCCAAGAGCTTGCCGGCCGGGCTCGTGGCATCCTGATCTTTCCGCGCGTGCTGTCCGGTGGGTTGGTGATCGGCGGCGAGTACGGCGACGGCGTGTTGCGCGTCGGCGGGCGTCCGGACGGCTACTATCGCCTCGTCGGCGGCTCGTTAGGCTGGCAGATCGGCGCGCAGTCGCGTGCGATCGTACTGATGTTCCTTACGCAGGACGCCCTCGACCGCTTCCGCAAGAGCAGCGGGTGGACGGTCGGCGCCGACGCCACCGTTGCGGTCGCGAACGTGGGTGCGACAGGTGAGGTCGACAGCAACACGATCAAGCAATCGGTGGTCGGCTTCGCACTGACGAACGTGGGCCTCTTTGCCGGCCTCAAGCTCGACGGCAGCAAGATTACGCGGCTGGATTTGTAGAAACCTAGACGTACGCGATCAGGCGCCCGCAGCTCACGACGCCGATCCAGATGAGGAGCGACGCGAGCGCGTGCGCGCGCGCAGCCGCCGGCGCGCCGACCATCGTGTCCCACGCCGCCGCGTTGCGAAACACGCCGGCGTGAAACGCCGCGGCGTTCGTGAACGCGAGCGTGATGAGCGTCAGCTTCAGCACGAACGCACGGTTGTCGACGAACTCGGTCGCGTGCGCGGCGAACATCATCAGTCCCGTCGGCACGATAACGATGAGCGCGCCGACCGACCACGGCAGGAGATGCCGCGCCAGCGCGCGAAGGGAAATGTCTCTCGACAGGCCGAGCACGCGCAGATCGAACATGACGACTGCGCCGACCAGCACGATAAAACCGGCGATGTGGAAGATCTCCACGATCGGATAGAGCCACATCTCGCCGCGCATCGCGGCGGCGAGCGGGCTTTGCTCGATGGCTCCGAGGACGCCCCCGCCGGCGGGAGCCATCAGCGCAATTCGACAGTCTTCTCGTTCACGATGATGCGCTCGGCGCGCATCTCTTCGGGTTTGTTGCGGTTCGCGTAACCGACCACCGTCACGCGGCTCCCGGGTTTCAGTTGTGTCTGCGAGAGACCCCGCCGCTCCATGCGTGAGGGGGGCGCGAGCACGACGGACCATGTCTTCTGCGGCGTCTCGAGGCGCACGTGTCCGTGCGGATGCTCGTAGCCGGCTTCCTTGATGACGCCGGTGAGGTTCAATGTGTTGCCGCTGTCGTATTCGCTCCAGCCGTGGTGGGGATAGGCGGGGAGAGAAAGCGTGGCGACGAGCAGAAAGAATGGCGCAAATCGCATATCGAGAGTCCTTTTTCCTGGGCAGGCGCTGTCCCGTCTGCCGCTCTTTCGGCATGTTACAAAGACACTGCAATGCGCGCTACGCCGGCTCGATCCCGCGGCGGCGATAGACAGGCGTGGCTTGTCTCCTGCGATCGGCATCTTACAATGCACGCGGGAGGACCAGCCGATGCGAACTCATATAAACCTTGCGGCGGCCGTAGCAGCGGCATCGCTCGTTGCGACCGGCGCGCACTCGCAGACCTATCCCAGCAAGCCTATCCGCATCGTCGTCCCTTTCGCCGCCGGCGGCCCGGCGGATATAACGGCGCGCACGATCGGACCGCGGATGACGGAGCTGCTCGGTCCGCCCATCATCGTCGACAATCGCGGCGGCGCGAACGGCGTGATAGGCGCGGAAGCCGCCATAAAATCGCCGCCCGACGGCTATACGCTCCTCATGTCGACCTCGAGCATCACCTCGATCAACATGGTGACGTATGGGGACCGGCCTCCGTACGACACGCTGCGGGATCTGCAGCCGCTTACGCCCGTCATGTTCACGACGAGCCTGATCGTTCTGCATCCGTCGATGCCGGCGAAAACGCTCAAGGAGTTCGTCGCGCTCGCGAAAGCGCGGCCGAACCAGATCACGTTCGGCTCCGCCGGCACGGGCGGCACGCTGCACTTCGGGCTCGAAATGCTCATGCGCGAAGCGAGCGTGAAGATCACGCACGTGCCGTTCAAAGGCGCAGGACCTGCGGTGACCGACCTCATTGGAGGCCAGATCAACGGCATGTTCGTCGACCTGCCGGTGATCTCGCCTTACGTGAAATCCGGCAGGGTGCGCGCGCTCGCCGTTACGAGCCGCGAGCGCTCCCAGTATTTTCCGGAAATCCCGACGACGAAAGAAGCCGGCTATCCCGGTGTGGAAATGACGAACTGCTATGGGTTGCTCGTTCCTGCGAAGACCCCGCGAGACATCGTGGCGAAGCTGCACGACGCGATCGTGAAGACCGTTGCGACGCAGAGCGTGCGCGAGAACCTGATGCGGGTCGGTGCGGATCCACAGACCATGTCGCCCGAGGAGTTCGCGCGCTTCATCAAAGGCGACATAGAGAAGTGGGGCAAGCTCGCGAAGTCGGCCGGTATAGTAATAGAGCGTTAGAACCAGCCCGTGCCCTGGTGAGCGGGGACGTCGAAGACGAGGGGCCCCGGGAACGTAACATTCAGGCGCCCGTTAGTATTCACATCCGAGCCCGCGAGGCTCAGGGCAGAGGAGCGGGGACGTCGAAGACGAGGGCACGCTGAAGCCTGGAAGAGGGGCCCGCCTTGGCGGGGATCTGACGGCGAAAGCGTGCGTAAGATCGCGGTTCTAATGCGCGTGCCTCAGCCCGCTTCCGGGTCGCACCTGCCGCTCCCGCGGCAGGCACTGCTCCGCCGTCCGCGGTCTCCCGCGAACGTGACGCTCGAACCCTCATTAGCACTCACGTCCGAGTCTGCGAGGTTTAAGGAGACGAATAGCCGCCGCGGCGGCT
>DASRIK010000192.1:0-3391 GCA_035650035.1 Burkholderiales bacterium
CGTCTTCTTCACTCGCGATGCCCGAAAAAACCTTGAACGCATCGGGCTCGAATTCGCCAACCATCGCGGCGATGGCCGGTTCGTCGAGGTACTCGCGCCCCGTCGCACAGACGCCGAGCCCGATCGTGCCCACCCAGTGCGGCACGCCGGTCGCCTTCCTGCACATCGACAAGGCATCGGGCAGGTTGTCGGCCATAGCGTCCGTGGCGTAAAGAAAACCGAGGTTGCCGGACGCGCCTTCGAGCTTGGACGCGCAGGCATGAGCGGCGGACCGCCAGTCCGCTCCGCTCGCGTGCGCGTATCTGAACTGCGGCATCTACATTCTCTTCACCCAGCCCGGCAACGCCTCGACGCGTTTCACCCACGCCAGCACCGACGGATATTCCTCGAGCCGGAACCCGCCTTCGGGTGAGACTGAAACGTATGGATAGCACGCGAGATCCGCAATCGTCGGGCGTCCGAGCGCGAGCCACTGATTGTTCTTGAGCCGCGCTTCGAGCACTTGCAGGCCTCTGATGCCATAGCCGTAGTACTCGTCGTAATTACCGGTCTTGATGTTGTTCCTGACGCCGCGCGCCCACTGCAGCCCGTAATGCAGCTCGTTCCCCGCGAGCGCGAGCCATTGCATCACTTCGCCCATGCCGGCCGGATCGGTCGGGAGCCACCGCTCGCCGCCGTGCTTGCGGGCAATGTAAACGAGACATGCCGTCGAATCCCAGAAAATGCGCCCCTCGTCTTCCAGGGCAGGGACCTGCCCGCGGGGATTGATGGCGAGATAAGGCGCTCCCTTGTGCTCCTTCCCGTCCCAGTCGAGGTTCGCTTTCTCGTAAGGAACCTTGAGCATCTCGAGCAGCAGACGAACCTTGTACGCGTTTCCGGACGACGGAGTCATGTAGAGCTTCATGCGGGGATCTCCTCCAGTGAGCGGGAAATGCTAGCACATTGCCGTTAGCACATTTCGACGTGCGCATCGCAGACGCGGCGACCGCAAGCGCTTCGCGGCTGTGAGCGCCGGCGCGTGCAGCCTATAATCCGGAAGTCGCTACGATCGGATACGCCCCATGGCTCTCTCCGCCCCCTCGCAAGCGCCCGCCGATGCCGAGCTCCTTCGCGATGATCTCGGCGGAATCGCCACGCTCACACTGAACCGGCCGCAACAGTTCAACGCGCTGTCCTCCTCGCTCATCGATGCGCTGCAGTCCGCGTTCGACGACATCGCAGCGAAGCCTGAGATACGCGTCGTGGTGATTGCAGGCAGCGGTAGAGCGTTCTGCGCCGGGCATGATCTCAAGGAAATGCGTGCGCAGCGGGAGGAGCGGTTCGTGCATGATGTCTTCGCACGGTTTTCGAAGCTGATGGTGGGCCTCACGCAAATGCCGCAGCCCGTGATTGCCCGCGTGCATGGATTCGCATTTGCCGCCGGCTGCCAGCTCGTCGCGCAAGCGGATCTCGCAGTCGCGTCCACCACTGCGCAGTTCGCAACTTCAGGCGTGAAGTTCGGGCTTTTCTGCAGCACGCCGGGCGTCGCGCTCGCTCGGAATGTCTCTCGCAAGCAGGCGATGGAGATGCTGCTGACAGGCGAGGCGATCGATGCCGCGACAGCACTTCAGCGCGGACTCGTAAATCGAGTCGTCGGGTCCGAAGCACTCGACGCGGAGATCGCACGCCTCGCTCAGGCGATCATCGAAAAAACGCCGGTCGCCGTCTCGGCCGGCAAGCGCGCGTTCTACGAGCAGGTGGACGCACCGCTCGAACGGGCGTACGTCGCGGCAACGCAGGCGATGGTCTGCAACATGATGACCGACGATGCAGCGGAAGGGATCGACGCGTTCGCGGCGAAGCGCAAGCCGCTGTGGACAGGCAAATGACCGGGACCAGCCGTTCGGCAGCTGCCGCGACGGCTCTCCTGTCGAGCTCCATGTCCTCCTGAACACTACGTCATCGCCAGCACGAGCTGATTCAGTCGTTTGACGAATCCGGCGGGATCTTCGAGCTGCCCGCCTTCCGCGAGCAGCGCCTGGTCGAAGAGCACCTGGCTCCAGTCGCTGAAACGCGTGTCGTCGGATTCGTCTTTCAGCCGCTGCACCAGTGGATGGTGCGGGTTCACTTCCAGTATCGGTTTCGTGCCCGGGACCTTCTGTCCGGCGGCTTTGAGCAGACGCTCGAGATGCATACCCATGTCGTGCTCGTCGGCGACGAGACATACAGGCGACTCCGTCAGACGATGTGTCACGCGCACGTCTTTCACTTTTTCGCCCAGCGCTTTCTTCACGCGCTCGAGGAGGTCCCTGTATTCGTCCGCCTCTTTCTCCTGCTCCTTCTTTTCCTCTTCGTCCGCGAGCTTGCCGAGATCGAGGCCACCCTTGGCGACGCTTTGCAGAGGCTTGCCATCGAATTCAGTGAGGAACGTCATCGCCCATTCGTCGACGCGGTCTGAAAGCAGCAGCACTTCGATGCCTTTTTTGCGGAAGATCTCGAGATGCGGGCTGTTCTTCGCGGCGGCATACGTTTCGGCAGTGACGTAGTAGATCTTGTCCTGGCCTTCCTTCATGCGGCTCACGTAGTCGGCCAGCGAGACGTTCTGCTCGTCGCTGTCGTCGTGAGTAGAGGCAAAGCGCGAAAGCTTCGCGATGCGCTCGCGGTTGCCATGATCCTCACCGAGGCCTTCCTTGAACACGCGCCCGAATTCTTTCCAAAACGTGGCGTATTTTTCCTTGGTGTTCTCCGCCAGGTCCTCGAGCGCCGAAAGCACGCGTCGTACGGAGCCGGCACGGATCATCTCGACGTCGCGCGACTCCTGCAGGATCTCGCGGGAGACGTTGAGCGGCAGATCGTTCGAATCGATGACGCCGCGCACGAAGCGCAGATAGACGGGCATCAGGTGCTCGGCGTCGTCCATGATGAAAACGCGCCGCACGTAGAGCTTGATGCCGCGGCGATGCTCCCTGTCCCACAGGTCGAATGGCGCGCGCGACGGGATGTAGAGGAGCTGCGTGTACTCCTTCGTCCCCTCGACCTTGTTGTGCGTGTACGCGAGCGGCGGCTCGAAGTCGTGCGCTACATGTTTGTAGAACTCGTGGTACTGCTCTTCCGTGATCTCGTTCTTCGACCGCGCCCACAGCGCTCCGGCCTGATTGACCGTCTCGTCGTCGTCCGTGAGCCGGTTTTCACCCTTGTCTTTGTCCCATTCCTCTTTCTTCATGAGAATCGGGATCGTTATATGGTCGGAGTATTTCCTGATGATCGAGCGCAGCCTGTGGCCGCTCAGGGGCTCGTCTTCCCCTTCGCGCAGATGGAGCGTCACTTCCGTTCCGCGCTGCGGGCGGTCGATCATCTCGATCGTGTACTCGCCGCTGCCGTCCGACGCCCACTTCACGCCATGCTCGGCCGT
>DASRIK010000193.1:0-3405 GCA_035650035.1 Burkholderiales bacterium
TCGCTCAACTCATGCTCGACACTCACACGCAGGAGCACGGCTATACCGAGGTATACGTGCCCTACATGGTAAATGGCGACGCGGCGAACGGCGTCTCGAGTCTCGCGAAATTCAGGGAGGATCTGTTCAAGATCGAAGGGCGGGACCTGTACCTCATTCCGACGGCGGAATATCCCGTCACCAATCTCGTGCGCGACGAGATCCTGCCCCTGTCCGCCTTGCCGCTCAAGTACGTTTGCCATTCGCCGTGCTTCCGCAGCGAAGCCGGCTCGTACGGCAAGGACACTCGCGGCATGATCCACCAGCACCAGTTCGACAAGGTCGAGATCGTGCAGATCGTGCGGCCGGAAACGTCTTACGCCGCGCACGAGGAGCTGACCGGGCACGCCGAGACGATACTGAAGAAGCTCGAGCTGCCTTATCGAGTGATGACGCTCTGCATCGGGGACACCGGTTTTTCTTCGGCGAAAACCTACGACCTCGAAGTCTGGCTACCGGGTCAGAACGCCTACCGCGAGATTTCCTCGTGCAGCAATTTCGAAGCGTTCCAGGCAAGACGCATGCAGGCACGTTTTCGAAACGAGAAAGGCAAAACCGAGCTCGTGCACACACTCAACGGCTCGGGCCTTGCGGTCGGCCGCACGCTCGTCGCAGTGCTCGAGAACTACCAGCGCGCTGACGGCGGCGTGGATATCCCGCGCGCGCTGCAGCCGTACATGGGCGGGCAGCAGACACTCAGGTGAGCTCGAGCTAAAGCTGCCGCCCACCGCGGGGGCGCTAGTTCAACCGCAGAAAACGCTCGAGCGGCTCGCCCCCCGTTTTCCCGACGGCCGGAATCTCGCGCACACGGTCCATCGCCTGCTCCGGTCGCGCCGGGTCGCGCACTGCCGTGAGCTCGTCGTCCAGCTGGCCGTCCGGTACGAAAAGCTGCGGATGGTCGAAAGGTGCTCTGCGATAGCGCACGCGTTCGTCCGTCAGTGCTTTCACGAACGCGACGAGGCCGTCCCTTTCGGTCTTGGTGAGGCCCTGCGAGGGCGCACTGAACGCGGGTATGCCAAGCGGCATGATTTCAGTGCCGTCGGCAGCGCGGATCGGCTGCGCTCCGGCGACTGCGCCGCAGGGGACTGTCAGCTCCTTGCTGCATCCGAAATCGCCGCCGCGACTGTAGAGCTCCATCACGCTCTCCAGCGTGACATGGCCGCCATTGTGGAAATACGGCGCGGTGAGCTCTACGTTGCGGAGCCCAGGGACCTTGAAAGCGCCGTCCACCGCAATGAACGCGGAGGCGGTAGGCGGGCATGGTGACTCGGGTTGCCCCACGCCGTTCCGCAGGCGACATAAGGCAGTCGCCGAGAGCGGGAGGCCGAACCGGTCTTTGCCGCCGACCCCGAGGTCTTCCATCGTCGATCGAACGCCGATGTTGTTGAACCCGCGGTCGATTTCCTGGCCTTCCCGTTTGCGTCTCACGGTGCCCCTTTCCGGATCGGGATTGCCGACGGTCATCACGGACGCATCCGTGAACGCAGGTCCGGCATGGCAGTTGATGCAGCGTGCGCCCTCGTTCGGAAGCACTTTGCCGCTGCTCAGCACTTTGTCCTGGCTCAGAAAGACCTGCAACCCGAAGAACGCCTCCGCCGACATCGTTCCTTTCCCCTCGCGCCAGCGATCGTACGGTGTGTCGTCGGAGACGAGCGTCGCCTGGTAGAGCTGCACGGCGAGTCCGAAGAAAAGGCTGAAGTTGTACTGCATGAGCGTGAATTCGTTGTCAGCCAGCTCCGGTTTGTCATAGGAAAACACAGTCACGGTGTTGTCGTCGTTTACGCGGAGCGCATACCTGGAATCCCACCATTCGGCGCGAAAAGCACGGCGAATGAGGCTGTCGTAATCGCTCACGTTGAGTCCGGGGGACGGCCAGCGGCTCAGCGCCCCGAGCACGGAATCTTCGGGGTGCACGAGCTGCAGCGCCAGGGGCCGCACGAGTGCGATCTTCTTGCCCCTGAGCTTGCCGAACTTGTTGCCGATGTCCGCAGACGCGCGGCCATCTGCCGACATTTCCACCGAGCTCACGATCGGCGCGACGGCCTGTGAGGCGAGACTGGCGTTGGTCAGGCGCAGAGTCGGATCGTCCCCGAGACGCACCGGCTCGGGCGCTGAGTTTTTCGCAACGACCCTGTAGACACGTGCATCCGGGTCGCGGTCACCCCAGTTGTTCACCCCATTGAATTCGTTCTGTGCCCGCCCGTCCCAGAAATTCCGGTGATTGAACACGGCATTGACGACGCTCGGCGTGTTACGCGGCTCGACGCGCCTCACGTTCAGCCCGTTGACGCTGAAAACCGGATCGAACGGCCGGTTCACGATCTCTGTGGATGACCCGGGCACGATGCGCACGAGCTCTGTTCTGAAGACGCCCTGCGACGACACGACGTCGTTGATGTCCTTTTTCGGAGTCGATCCGCGATCCGTTCGATCCGAGAGCTCCCTCAGGGGGTAGTCCCTCGCGCTCAAATGATAGTTAGGGCCGAAGTGGAATTTGCCGTCCGCGCCCGGGTTCATCTGATTCATGGACCGGCTGTCCGCGCCCGCGTGAAAGTGACAGGTCGCGCACGCGGTCATGTTGTCGCTTCCAACCTGCATTTCCCAGAAGAGCGCCTTGCCCAGCTGAATGGCCGCCGTCTTGTCCGCGACGAAGCTGTACAGATTGGCGGGTTCCGGAACCTTCACCGTTTGAAGTCCCCGCGGCGCATTGCTGGGAGGTACCGGGGGCGCGGTGGGCTCTCCAAGCGCTGCGGCGACAACACCCAAAGCGATAGCGAGCACTGCGGTCGTGCTTAGCGTCGCGTATTTCATGGAGTTCTCCCCGGTACGGCGGACTTGCGATCTTTCCCGCAAGTTGATGTGCGCGTATGCGAGCGCCGGCGGATGTTGTGCCGGCACTCGCTCACGCGAGGTGTTATGAGCTCAAGGGCGCGTGTAGAGCGCGAGTAGCTTAGTTCTGCGCGACCGACTGCAGGCCGACGAACTCTATTTCCGTCCGGCGGTTCTGCGCGCGACCGTCCTTCGTCTTGTTGGTCGCGACGGGTTCGTGTGGGCCTTTCGCCGCGGTCTTGATCCGCTCGGGCTTCACACCTTTGCCGATCAGGAACTCCTGCACAGCCTGCGCGCGTTTTTCCGAGAGCTTCACGTTGTATGGCTCGGGCCCGAGGCTGTCGGTATGGCCCGTGACACTGATCGTTTGCCAGGTCACGTTCTTCATCGAGCGAACTTCTTTCATGAGCTTGGTGCCGTCGTCTTCGTTTACCGCCGCCTTGTTGAAATCGAATCGCGCGGTTCCCTTGACGGACACTTTCTGCACCGCGGGCGTAGCAGCGTCAGGAGCGGGCGTGCTCTGCGCGAACGTGCTCG
>DASRIK010000194.1:0-10258 GCA_035650035.1 Burkholderiales bacterium
GTGCATCTGAAAGGGCATTGGAACATGTGCCATCATGCCGTGAAGTACATGCGGCAGGAGGGCTACGGACGCATCGTGAATTTCTCGTCCGATGCGTACAAGGGATCGGTCGGGCAGTGCAACTACAGCGCGTCGAAAGCCGGGATCATCGGGCTCACGCGCTCGATCGCAAAGGAGACTTCGCGCTACGGCATCACCGCCAATGCGATCTGCCCATCGGCCGACACGCGCATGACGCTGACCGAAGCGGTGAAAGAGAATCGCCGCCGCAAGTTCGAGTCCGGTCTCATGACGAAAGCGGAGTACGAACGCACGCTCATTCCACGCGGCCCGGAATATATCGCACCGATGGTGGTTTATCTCTGTCTCGAGGAGACGGACTTCATCAGCGGACAGGTCTTCCATGTCGAGAAAGGCCGCATCAACACCTACTACTTCGGCGAGGATTTGAAGTCGCTGCACAAAGGCGGCGACGGTATGTTCACGCTGGACGAGCTGATCGAGGACGTGCCCACGTCGCTGATGAACGGCATCGTGCCGGTGGTCCCGCCGGTGAAGCGCAGCGAGGCAGTGAAGGCGAGCGAGCCCCGCACGGCGAGGCCGGCGCGGTGAACACCTCGGAGGGAAAGCGCGCTGGAGCGCGGAGCAGGGATCGGCGCAACGTGGAGCAGGGACCCGCTTTCGGGATGCGACCGTGTAAGCGCGCATAAGCCCGCGGTTTCAAGTCGCGCGCCACAGCCCGCTACCGGGTCGCACCTACCGCTGCGCGGCAGGCACTGCTCCTCCGTCCGCGGGCTGGTTTCCCTCCGACCCTCCTTTCCCATCACTGAAGGAGCAGCCATGGCTTCGAAGATCATCCGCTTCCCAGCCACACAAGGCCACGAGCTCGCAGCGCGGCTTGAAAAACCCGACGGCGAGCCGCGCGCATACGCGATTTTTGCGCACTGCTTCACCTGTTCGAAAGATTCGAAAGCCGCTGCGTACATCAGCCGCGCGCTGGCCGAGCGCGGGATCGCAGTGCTGCGCTTCGACTTTACGGGTCTGGGACAAAGCGGCGGAGAATTCTCGGACTCGACGTTCTCGTCGAATATCGACGGCATCATCTGCGCCGCACGCTATCTCGCGGCCAACCACGCCGCGCCGCAGATGCTGATCGGCCACAGTCTTGGAGGGGCCGCGGTGCTTGCCGCTGCGAGCCATATCCCGGAAGCGCACGCCGTTGCGACGATCGGTGCGCCGTACGAGCCTCGTCATGTCACCCAGCTCCTGACGAACGTCGAAGAGCTGCGTGAAAAAGGCGAGGCGACAGTCGATATCGGGGGCCGCCCGTTTCATGTTCGCCGGGAATTCCTGGACGATCTCGAGCGCCAGGACCCTTCGAAAGCGATCGGCGCGCTCGGCAAAGCGCTTCTGATCATGCATTCACCGCGCGACGCGATCGTGTCGATCGATAACGCGGCGAAGATTTTCATGGCCGCGAAACACCCGAAGAGTTTCGTGTCGCTCGATCGCGCCGATCATCTGCTGACCGCGTCGGAAGACGCTGCTTACGCGGCTGAAGTGCTGGCAGCGTGGGCATCGCGCTATATCGAGTCGGCGCGCCACGAAACGGTGCAGGGTGTTCGCATTGTGGAAGCAGAAGACGGCAAGTTCGCGCAGAACATCTACGCCGGCGAGCACCGGCTGCGGGCGGACGAGCCGGTCGGGATGGGCGGCGCGGATTCCGGCCCCAGTCCCTACGATCTGCTGCTTGCGGCCCTCGGCGCGTGCACGGCGATGACGGTCCGCCTCTACGCGGACCATAAGCAGATTCCGCTCGAACGCGTCACGGTCGACCTGAAACACGACAAAGTGCACGCCACCGACTGTGCGGAATGCGAAACGCGGGAAGGAAAGATCGACCGCATCGATCGCGTGCTGACGCTCCAGGGCGAGCTCGACGAAGCACAGCGCGCGAAGTTACTGGAGATCGCCAACAAGTGCCCCGTTCATCGTACGCTGCATTCGGAGGTGTGGATCCCGACCACTCTCGCCGCGTGAACGCATCGTGATGCGGGGTGATTGCATTCTCCGATTGGTGCACAATCTGGTTTTGTTCGTGCTGTGACGGGCGCCTCGTTGTGCGCCCCCGCACGTTTGTTGCTACGATCGTTTTCACTTCCGCGCTGTAGGAGGCCGACATGAAACCGTTCACCCGACTGATCTCCACGGTCGCCCTCGCAGGTGCGCTCATACCTTGCACGGCGGAAGCGAACATCACCCTCACGCAGCGCGGCTGCCAGACGTATGCAAGCTGGTCGGGCAATCTCGTGTGGGCTCGCGATCTCGGTGCGGACAAGGAAAAAGCGAGAGCGGAGCTCGTCACGCTCGACAAGAAAATGCCGTCGAACATCTATGCGCTGATGCTGAGAAACCTGGACGTGCTGTGGACCACGACTGCCGATTGGGAATCGGTCACGCTCGTGCTCCTGCAGGACTGCATCAACAGACGCGGCACGTACGAGGCCGGAACCTGACGGACCGCTCCCTCGCATTTCCGTGCCGCGAAGGCGGTCGTCGCTGCTCGACGATCGCCTTTGCGCAGAACGCTGATGTGGCCGGACTCGCTCTTCCGTCTCCCCGAGTCGTGACAATCAAGGAACGGCTTCTTTAAATGCGTGGTGGTCTGCCTTGCGCGCTGTCGATCAGATCAGTGGCTGAATGCGCCGGTGCGGCCTCGAGGGCCGCACCGGGAAGCGATCAGTCATCGATGTACCCGCCTCCGAAAGGAAACGGATCGTGCGGCTGGACCGTGCGCCTGCTCACGCCCCAGACATCCGGCACCTCGCCCATGCGGGCGTGCCGATCGGCGTAGGTGTCGCTCGGCGGCAGCGCGAAGTTCGCTTCCGCGTCCATCGGGTACGGTGAAGCCTGTGCGAGGCCGCTTTGCAGGCCGATTGCAAGCACGGCCGAAACCAGCAAGAGATTGCGTTTCATGTCGACACTCCTTTGGATAAACTGCACGCCTTTGCCGTGCTTCCGGGTTTCGAAAGAGACGCGCCTGAACTTCCTTGGACCCGATCTTCCCGCGCTGGACGAGAGCGATGCCGCGTATGGTATGCAGCGCAGCGCGCGGAGAAAATTAGCTCCATGACTTACTACGGCGGTACTAGGCCGCTCGAGATCTTTCGCGCCTTCCGGAGGCGTGCGCCCGAGGCACGCTGATGGCGTTCTCGCTCCCTGCGCGTGCCGATATCGTCGTGCTTGGCGCAGGTATCGTCGGGATATGTGTAGCGCTGCACCTCCAGAAGCGTGGACGGGCAGTCGTTCTCGTGGATCGCCGCGGAGCCGCCGAAGAGACATCGTTCGGCAATGCCGGCCTCATACAGCGCGAGGGCGTCTATCCCTACGGCTTTCCGCACGACTTCGGCGCGCTTCTGCGATATTCGTTCAATCGCACGATCGATGCGCATTACCACGTCTCCGCGTTGCCGAGCCTCGCGCCGTTTCTATGGCAGTACTGGCTTTATTCGCGCCCCGCGGAGCACACGAAAGTCGCGCACAGGTACGCGACGTTGATCGAGCATTGCGTGGCGGAGCACGAGGCGCTCGCGCGCGAGGCCGGCACTTCGGGAATTTTCGCGCGCAAAGGATGGCTCAAGCTTTTTCGCACCGAGCGCGAGCGTGACAAGCGCTTCAGCGAAGCGGAGCGCGTACATCGCGAGTTCGGCGTCGAGCACAATTATCTCGACGCACGCGCCCTGCAGGCGCTGGAACCGCATCTCGCGCCTGTGCTCTGCGGCGCGCTGCACTACACGCAGCCGGTGAGCGTGGACGATCCGCAAGGCCTGGCGCTCGTTTACATGTGCCGCTTCGAGCAGCTCGGCGGTAAATTCATCCAGGGCAACGCGCAGACGCTCGAACGTGACGGTGACGGATGGCGCCTGCAAACTGCGCGTGGGCCGCTCACGGCGACAGGCGCGGTGATTGCGCTCGGGCCGTGGTCGGGAGAGCTCGTACACTCGTTCGGCTACGACCTGCCGCTCGCCGTCAAACGCGGTTATCACATGCACTATCGGCCCGCGGGCGAGGCGCGGCTCGTTCATCCCATCCTCGATTTCGAGTGCGGCTATTTTCTTGCCCCAATGCGCCGTGGCATCCGTCTCACAACGGGTGCGGAATTCGCGCGCCGCACAGCGATCAAGACACCGGTGCAGCTCGGGCGCGCCGAGCCGATTGCACGCGATCTTTTTCCGCTTGCCGAGCGGCTCGACACCGAACCATGGATGGGTGCGCGGCCCTGCACGCCTGACATGCTGCCGGTGATCGGTAAAGCACCGCGCCACGCAAATCTATGGTTTGCGTTCGGGCATGCGCATCACGGGCTCACGCTGGGCGCCGTGACGGGGAGGTTGGTGGCGGAGATGATAACCGGCGAGCCGCCGTTCGTGGATCCGGCGCCGTTTTCGGCCGAGCGCTTCACGCGATAAGCGGCGCGAACGTCGGGCTTAGTCGAGCGCGCCGTGCTTGCCCCAGAGCGCGTGCATCGGAGGCATCGCGCCGACAGCGCTCCAGTCGACGACTTCGCGCACGCCGTAGGTGGGCCTGCTGGTGTCGCGTTTCACCGGGGCCGCGAGCGGCACGCCGCGCGGGCCGATAATCGAGCAGACCTGCGGCGTGCTGGCGCTTTCGCCACGCTCGGTCACGACGGCAATCTCGCCGTTCTCGAGCCGCACGGGCGTTCCCGGCGGGAACACGCCGATCGCCTTGATGAACTGGCTCGCGAGCCCGTCGCGTACTTTCTTCCCCTGCTCCAGAAAAAGCTTGCGAAGCGCGGCATTCGGGCGCAGGGCAGGGCGGTAGCTGCGGCTCGAAATGCGGGCACAGTAAATATCCGCGAGCGAAACGAGCTGCGCCGGTACCGGGATCTCATCGCCGGCTGTTCCGTGCTTGTATCCGCTGCCGTCGATCGCCTCGTGGTGCGAAACCACGGCGCGCAGCCACGCCTCGTCGGTCACGCCCAGCTCTCGCAGCAGTACTGTGCTTGCCTCGGGGTGGTTCTGGATCACTGCGTGTTGCTCCGGAGTGAGCGGTTCGCGTTGCCGCTGAAGGCTGTCCTGCAGCTGCAGGATGCTCACGTTCATGGTGAGCGCGGCAGCCACAGTCGACTCGAGGTCCTCTTCATCCATTTTCAGAGTGGAACCGATGGCCTGACACGCGACGGCGGCGTCGACGGAATGGCGGATCGAGTAGCGTCCCTCCTGTTGCCACAGTGACGTCGCGAGCGCCGCTTCCTGGTTGAGCCGGCAAGCCGAGTTGATGAGCCTCACGATCCCGAGAAGCTGCTGGGAGAAATCGCTTTTCGCCGCGTCACCGGCGCAAAGAATCTGAAGGCGGCGCCGCGCTTCCATGACCGAGCCGGCGGCAGAAGGTGTGCTTTCGTGGACGACCACGGGCCCACGGTCGCGGACCTGCGCATCGATGAAGAGCCCACGATCGATCAGACCTTCGATTTGCGTGCTGGTGCTCACGACGAGGCCTTTCCGCAGCAAGAGGCGGCCGTGCTCGTCGTAGGCGTCCCACGCGAGCACGGTCCCTATGCCGAGTTCGTTCGCCGCAATCCGTCGCTTGCTCATTCGTTTCACCCCGCAGCTGTTCATCTCCCGCAGGCCCGTGTGGTGCCGGGGTTGCAGCCGCCACTCCTCCCAGAGAAGGCGGCCTGCCGGATAACGGCAGGTGTGGCCAATCCTGTAATCCACGGCATTCGCCCTGGAGCGCTTTCCGCGGCTCCCGCGGCCGGCGATCAGTCGTAGACGGTCTCCGAGTAATGAGACGGGTCCACGTATGCCTCTATAACGGTCGGTCCTGCCGCGCCTAGAGCTTTCGTAAGCTCGGCCTCGAGCCGAGCGGGCGTAAGTGCCGCAACCGCCGGAACGCCGAAGTAATGCGCGGGGGGCGAGGGGTAGTCAGTCCGAAACAACTCCGTCCCGTAGTGCTCGAACGAGCGGCGCTCCTGTTTCACCTTGATCAGGCTGAGCCAGCGATCATCGAGGACTACGAACGGAATCGGGAGCTTTTCACGCGCCGCGACGGTGAGCTCTCCGCAGGTCATTTGAAAGCAGCCGTCCCCGACGATACAGACGACGCGCAAGTCGGGGCGGGCGAGCTTCGCTGCAATCGCGGCGGGCAGACCGAAGCCCATCGATGACCATCCGTTCGTGATGAGAAAGGTGCGCGGCGCATGCACCGTCCACTGGCTCGCGATCTGGTGCGTGTGCGCGCCGACATCGAAAGCGAGCACGCCGTCGGAAGGAAGCACACGGCGCACGGCGTCGATCGCATGATGCGGTGCAAACGTACCGCTTTCCGGACGTAGTGCAGCCTGGAAACGTTCGCGATGATCGGCAATCGCGGTCTCGCTCCAGGCGTTCTCCTGCGCGTCCAATGCCGTCAGCGCAGCAACGGTCGAGTCGACGTTGCCGATCGCCTCATGAATCAGATTGACCGACGGATCGACGTCCGCGCGCTCGTTATCGACGTGGAGCAGCGGGGTTCTCCCTGCCCACGCTTCGTATTCGACTTCCACCGTGTCGTAGCCGAGACCGACTATGAGGTCGGCCTGCTCCTGAATGAAACTGCGCTGCAACTGGCGGCGCGCGCGCTCGATACACCCGAGGGACAGCGGGTGTGTCTCATCGATCAGCCCTTTCGCCATCGTCGTCGTCGCGAACGGGATGCGATGGCGCTCGACGAATCGGCGCAGCGTCTCGGGCGATCTCATGCGCATGGCGCTCGCGCCGATCACGGCGATCGGATGCCTGGCGCCGCGGAGGACGTCCATGGCCTTGCCGATCGCCTCCGGCGAAGGAGCGCTGATTCCATCGCCTTCAGGGGGAGGGGTGGCGTGGAGGTCTTGTCTCGGGTGAGCCGGCGCAAGCGCCACATCCTCCGGCAAGTCCAGATGCACCGGCCCCTGCGGCTCGGACATCGCGATACCGAGCGCCTGCGCTACTGTGTCGGCGATGTTGTCCGGCCGCAACATGAAGCTTGCCTTGGTGATCGGCCTGAAAAGCGTCTGGTGGTCGATCCACATCTGCATGCGCCGGCCAAGCTGCGCCTGGTTGAGCGTGCACGTGATTGCGATAAGCGGCGAGCGGTCGAGCCATGCACAGCCGACGCCAGTGGCTAAATTGGTCGCGCCCGGGCCGAGCGTCGCGATGCAGAGACCCGGCCGTCCTGTCATGCGCGCCGTCACATCCGCCGCGAAGCCTGCTGAGCCTTCGTGCGCCGTGAGCACGAAATCGATGCCTCCGACCCGCATCGCTTCCATCAGCGGCAGCACGTTTCCGCTCGGCACGCCGAAGCCGCGCTCGATTCCGGCGGCTTTCAGGATCGCGACGATCAGGTCAGCGTTGTTCATGCGGGGCTGCTGTGTTTCGGGCAAAAACGTTGGGTCCATGATACGGTAACCGGGCACCACACATCTCACGCGAGGATGCCGTATGGCGGTGATCACACGACAATCGCTGGCGCGCACGCTTTTCGTGGCTGCGGCCGCGGGCAGCGCAAATGTGGGCACGTCGTTCGCGGCCGAATATCCCTCCAGAGCGATACGCGTCCTCGTCGGGTTCGCGCCGGGCGGCTCAGCCGACATCATCGCGCGGGCCGTCGGGCAGAAACTCGCGGAAACGTACAAGCAGCCCGTCGTGATCGATAACCGCAGCGGTGCTTCCGGCATTATCGCTACGGACCTGGCTGCAAAAGCGGAACCCGACGGCCATACGCTGCTCGAGGCCACGATGACGACGCACGGCATCGGACCGCACGTTTACAAAAAGCTGCCGTACGACGTCGTGAAGGATTTCGAGCCCATCGCGCTGATGGTCCGCATTCCGCTCGTGATGTTCGTCCATGCGTCGGTGCCGGCAGGCAGCGTGAAAGATTTCGTTGCGTCGACGAAGGCGAATCCGGACAGGTTCCGATATGCATCGGCCGGCTCCGGCAGTCCACCCCACCTCGCGGCAGAGCTTTTCAGACTCAAGACCGGTGCGCAGCTCGTCCACGTGCCATACAAGGGAACAGGCGCGGCGTTGCCGGATGTCGTCGCCGGTCAGGTTCATATGATGGTCGATGGTCCGCCGCCTTTTCTGCCTCACGTGAAGGCAGGAAAGCTGAAAGCGCTCGCAGCCGCAAGCGAGAAGCGAAATCCGCTGCTGCCGGCCGTCCCGACGTTTGCAGAAGCCGGCGTGAGCGGGATGGAAGTCGGCCTCTGGTACGGCATAGTCGCGCCGAAACGGACGCCGAAAGCGGTCCTCGACCAGCTGAACGCTGCGATCAATCGTGCGCTCGTCGCGGCCGATGTGCGCGAACGATTCGAAGCCATGTCCGTCGAGATCGTGGGGGGGTCGCGCGACGCGTTCGCGCGCTATATCGATTCGGAATTGAAGCGATGGGGTGAAGTCGTGCGTGCCGCGAACGTCAAGGTCGAGTGAATGGACAGGGCTCACGTCGCTATCGCTCGAAGCGTTGGCGAAAGCGTCTGCGTGCCCGGCTGAAGAACGCGCGGACGGGGAACGCATTTACCGCATGCAGCATGCTTGCAGAGACCGTGGGAGGACTCATGCTGCCCAGCAAAGGGCGTTTGTGACGCTCGCTATGCCCGCGCAGTGGGCAGCGGACTCCCGTCGCTCAGGTCCATCATCTTCCGGGCCAGCATTTCCACGAGGGCGTTGCAGTTCTCGCGGGCGTCCGGTTGCGCCCAGAGATTTCGATTCTCGTCCGGATCGTTTTCGAGATCGTAAAGCTCACCCCAGCCTTGATTCCGGTTGAGCGTCAGGCGCCAGCGGCGCGTGACCAGTGTGCGCATACGAATCGGTTCCTCGAATCCGAGGGACGCACCTTGTGTCTCGTCTTCCACAAGCATGCTGTCCGGCTCGCGCAGGCGCGGGGCTGTCGTGCGATCGAAAAGGTTGCGACCCTGCATGCCCTGGGGCGGCGCGATTCCGGCGCGCTGCAGGATGGTCGTTGCAATATCGAGTGTGCCGCTGAGATCGTCCCGCGTATCACCGCTTTGCCGGCCGGGTTCACTCCAGATGAACGGTACCCGGATGAGGCCCTGGTAGTGAATGGGCGCTTTGAGCAGCAAGCCGTGATCGCCCATGAGATCGCCGTGATCGCTCGTGAACACCACGACCGTGTTCGACGCGATGCCGGCGCGCGTGAGCGCGCGCAGCACTTCGCCGATGCGCTCGTCGATCATGGTGATCATGCCGTACGTGAGCGCCATCGCGACTCGGGCTTCATCCGCGCTCACGGCGAACGCGAGCGCGCTGTCGCGCAATGCCGATCCCGCCGCGTGTTGGGCGTGCAGCCAGCGCACGTGAGGCGGCGCCGACGGCGCGGGCGTGCGGCAGGTTCGCGGCGGAGTGACATCCTCCGGTGAGTACAAATTCCAGTACCGGCCCGGAGGCGTAAAGGGGTGATGGGGATCGGGGAAAGACAGCGCCAGAAAGAACGGCTTGCGCGTGCCGCTCGACGCATGCTGTTCGAGCCAGGCCGTTGCGCGCTCGGCGACGTAATGCGTCGAATAAAGCTCTTCCGGCACGCGAGTGCGCCACGCCTGCGGCAGGACGTGCGCGGCGTCACATGCGGCATTTGCCGCCCCGCGCAGCTCGTCGAATTGCGGTTCCCGTCGCGTCGCCCAGCGTTCGTAGTCGCCGAACGTCTTATCTCCATGGTCGTTGCAGAGCTCCACTTCGTCGAAACCGTAATAGGGCGTGACGATGCGATGCCTGGGATCGCGCCAGCGCGATCGCCGCTCCTGGTCGTAACCGGCAGTCGCCACGGAATTGCGCGTAGCCTCGTCGAATCCGGCGATGCGTATCAGTGAGTCGGTTGCGCGCCGAGTCAGCAACGGGGCTCGGTCGGTCATGTTCTGGAAATGAGCTTTGCCGATGAGGGCGGTGCGATATCCAGCCGCGCGCAGCAGCTGCGGAAAAGTCACCTGGTCGAAGTGCAACGGAATGCCGTTCATCCGCACTTTGTGCAGCGTGGGCATGCGTCCGGTGAGCAACGTCGCGCGATTCGGCATGCACACGGGACTTGCGACATAGAAGCGTTCAAAGCGCGCGCCGCGCGCAGCAAGCGCGTCCATGTTAGGCGTGCGTAAGACCGTGTTGCCGTAGCAGCCCAGATGATCCGCGCGCTGCTGGTCGGTGATGATGAATAGAAAATTTGGACGCTCGCCCATTTCGCAGGAAGAGGGGCTAATCGAGCCTGA
>DASRIK010000195.1:0-27512 GCA_035650035.1 Burkholderiales bacterium
AAAGGCCGCATCGCGCTTACGAAGCTCGGCTAGCTTGTCAGCAGGGGGTGGGGCTATTTAGGGTGATTGGCTAGCGCAACAGGTGATCGGGCTAGCGCAAGGAGTGATTAAAAAAAACCAGATCGTCACCCGTTGTGATCACCCGTTCCAATCACCTTTTTCCGATCACCTGTTCCGCTCACCTTTTCTCATCGCTCTCCAGCAAGAGGAACCGTAATGCCTGAAAAAAGCGGCAAGCTGTCGCAACCCGAAGATTACAAGCTCATCGTCGAGAAGGACGTGAAGATTCCCCTGCGCGACGGCACGCTGCTCTACGGAGACATATTCCGTCCGGACGGCGGGGGCGAACGCTTTCCCGTGATCATGAACACCGGTCCTTACATGAAGGACAAGCTGTGGACCGTTCCGGAAGGTCTCGAGGAGCCGCAGAACGAATACATGAACTGGGAGACTGCGAATCCGCTGTGGTGGTGCCCGCGCGGCTACGCGCTTCTCCGCGTGGACAGCAGGGGGTCGGGAAAATCCCCCGGCAAATCGGAGCCGAGCTCGTATCAGGAAGCGGTCGATACGTACGACTGCATCGAATGGGTCGCGAGGCAGCCGTGGTGCACCGGCAACGTCGGCACCCTCGGGATTTCGTATCACGCGAATTTCCAGTGGCGAGTGGCCGGTCTGCAGCCGCCTTCGCTGAAAGCGATCATGCCGTGGGAAGGCCGCGCGGACCAGTATCGCGACCAGGCCTATCACGGCGGCATTTTCGCGATGGGTTTCATCACGCACTGGCATCACATGCAGGTTGCGCATCATTTGTTGGGAGAGCCGGCGAGCTATAACCCGGACGCGTTCGACAACAATCTCCTGTGGGATTACATGCGGCACAACCTCGATTCCGAGTTCTGACGGGCGTGCAGCGCGCGCTGGGACAAGATCACGGTGCCGGTGTACAGCGTCGGCAACTGGGGCGGCTTCGCGATGCATCTGCGCGGCAACACCGAGGGCTACATGTGTGCCGCGTCGAAAAACAGAAAGCTTCGCATACACACAGGGTCTCACTATCACCCGTTCCATGCCGAAGAAGGCCGCCTCGAGCAGCTGCGCTGGTTCGATCACTGGCTGAAAGGCATCGACACCGGGATCATGGACGAGCCGCCGGTGAAGCTCGAGATCCGCACGGGCGGAAGCGCGCAACGCTATCCGTTCCGCTTCGAGGATGACTGGCCGATACCGCGAACGAAGTGGATGAAGATGTATCTCCAGCCGGAGCGCAATGCGCCTTCCACAGGGGAAGCGGAGGGCCGGCTCGTGTTGGAAGCGCCTGCTGCGACGTCGAAGATCACTTATCCCGCCTCACCGCAAAGCCGGCACTTCCACGGCGGTCGCACGGGCGTTTCGTTCGAGACGGCCCCGATGGCGCAGGACATCGAAGTGACGGGTCCGCTGGTGCTCAACGTGTGGGTCTCGAGCACATCGAAGGACATGGACATTATCGCGACGCTCCGCAATATCGGCCCGGATGGAAAAGATGTATGCGAAGTGGGCCAGCGCGGCGAGCCCGTCCCGTGCGTCACGAAAGGCTGGCTGCGCGCGTCTCATCGCAAGCTCGACTCGCAGAAGTCGCTGCCGTACCGTCCATACCATGCGCACGACGAGCGCTGGTGGTTGAAGCCCGACGAAGCCGTCGAATGCCAGGTCGAGATCTGGCCGACGTCGATGGTGTTCAGGAAAGGCCACAAGCTGCGGCTCGACATCCAGCCGCGCGACGGCATGGGCACCGGGCACTTCACGCATTACCATGCGGATTACAACGACGGCGCGCAGAACACCGTCTACGGGGGCGGGGACAGGCAGTCGTATCTGCTGTTGCCCATCATCCCGCCGAAATGACGATCGCTTGATCGTCATCCCGGGCTCGATCCGGGATCCATGCGTCGTCCCGGAGGCCGATCCGGGATCCATGGTAAACAACGGATCCTGATTTAAATCAGGATGACGGCGCAGCAGTTGCGCCATCAAGTGGATCCTGGTTGTTACCAGGATGACAAGGGGAGAGGAATGGCTAAGACAACCGGCCAGCGCTACATCGCCGACGCGCTCCGCGCCTACGGCGTCGATCACGTGTTTTTCGTGCCGCAGATGCTGCTCGAAACGCTGACGGCCATGGAAGGCATGGGCATAAGGCGCGTGATGGTGCACGGAGAAAAAGCGGCGGCGTACATGGCCGACGGTTACGCGCGCGCATCGCGGCGGCCGGGTGTATGCATGGCGCAGCACGTCGGTGCTTCGAATCTGGCGGCGGGACTGAAAGACGCATATCTCGCATGCTCGCCTGTGATCGCGATGACGGGCGGTCCCGCGCCGCTCGCGCGACATCGTCATGCGTACCAGGAGCTGGAGGATTTCGCGCAGTTCACGGAGACGACCAAATTCAATGCGCACGTCGATCACGTCTCGCGCATACCGGATCTCATCCGGCAGGCGTTTCGCGAAGCTGTGAGCGGTGCCCCGGGTCCGGTGCACCTGCAGTTTCTCGGACATCACGCGGAAGTCGCGATGACCGAGGCCGATCTCGAGCTCATTGCCGAGGAGCGCTTCAAGAGCGTTCCGCCCTATCGTCCGGCCGCGGAGGAGCGCGACGTTCACGATGCACTGGATCTGCTGTCGAAAGCCGAACGCCCGATCATCGTTGCCGGCGGCGGTGTCGCGTGGTCGCAGGCCCAGGCCGAAGTCGTCGCGCTCGCCGAGAAACTGTCTGTTCCCGTCGCAACTTCGCTGAACGCCAAAGGTGCGATCCTCGAAACACATCCACTCGCCGTCGGCGTCGTGGGGACGTATTCGCGCAGTTGCGCCAATCGTGCGGTGGGCGAAGCGGATCTCGTATTCTTCATCGGCAGCCATACTGGCGGGCAGGTGACGGCGCGCTGGCAGGTGCCCAAGCCTGGCGTCCCCGTCATTCATCTCGACATCGATCCGACCGAGATCGGCCGCAACTACCCGACGAAAGTCGGCCTGCTCGGCGATGCGCGCACCGTGCTGCGGCAGATCATCGATGCGGCAAGCCCGATCGCCGCGAAAAAACGGGAGTCGTGGCTTTCACACGTGCGGGGACTGGTCGCGGACTGGCGGGATTCGATCGCAGCGAATCTCAATTCCGATGCTTCGCCGATGCGGCCCGAGCGTGTGTGCCGGGAAATCACGCGCGTCCTGCCTGAAGGCGGCGTGCTCGTGTGCGATACGGGACACTCGGGCATCTGGGCCGGCACCGTTGCTGAAATCACGAAACCCGCGCAGCGGCTGATCCGCTGCGCGGGCTCGCTCGGGTGGTCCTTGCCCGGCGCATTGGGCGTCAAATGCGGACTCCCCGACGCAACCGTCATCTGTTTCGGAGGTGACGGCGGCGTCTATTACCATCTCGCGGAGCTCGAAACCGCGGCGCGCTACGGCATCGACGTGAAGCTCGTGGTGAACAACAATAGCGCGCTGAATCAGGAGATCCCGCATTTCGACAAAGCGTACGGCGGCGACCCGCAGGAACGGGGCCGGGAGATGTGGGGGTTCAGCAAAGTGAGCTTCGCGAAGATTGCGGAATCGGTGGGCTGCCGCGGCATTCGCGTCGAAAAGCCGGGGGATCTCGAACCCGCATTGAAGGAAGCGTTGAATACGCGAGGCCCTGTCGTCATCGACGCGGTGACGGATCATCGCGCCTTCGCGCAGAGAACCTGGACTGGCACTGCGGCCGCCGGACATTAACCAGAGGAAGAGAGAAAGAGAGCAAGCGATGCATGGACTACTGGAAACGATCGCAATAGAAGTCGACCTGTGTGCACCGGGCTGGGAGCGCATCATCGATCCGAGCCCACCGGTCGAAATCATCGCGCGCGACATCATCTTCGGCGAAGGGCCCACGTGGGATGCGCGCGGGAAACAGCTTTTCTTCACCGATATCATCGGCGACACGATCTGGAAGTGGCGACCTGGTGTCGGACAGGAAGTGGTGCTTTCGCCTTCGGTCAAGGCAAACGGGACGTGTCTCGATCTCGAGAACCGTCTCGTGGTGGCCGGGTGGGGTGGGCGCACGGTATTCCGGATGGAGAAGAACGGCACGTGGAAAACGCTTGCCGATCGATGGCAAGGCAAGAAGCTGAACAGCCCTAACGACATCGTCGTCAAATCCGACGGCTCGGTGTGGTTCACCGACCCGCCGGGCGGGCTGCTCAACGTCGGCATGGTCGGGCCCGATCTGCAGCGTTATCTCGAAACGCAGCCGGTCTTTCGCATCTCGGCCGATGGCAAGGAGATGACGGTCGTCGCCGAAGACAATACGTATCCGAACGGTCTCTGCTTTTCGCCCGACGAGAAGATCCTCTACGTGAATGACAGCCGCGAGCGCGTGATCCGGGCGTACGACGTGAAGCCCGACGGCAGCGTCGGCAAGTCCCGCGTGTTCCATAAATACACCGGTCCCGAGCGCGGCGTTCCCGACGGTATGAAGTGCGACGTGGACGGCAATGTCTGGTGCACGGCGCCCGGTGGAATCTGGGTGCACGACCCCTCCGGTAAACCGATCGTGCGCATCAAGACCGAAGGCCATCATCCGACGAACATCGCGTTCGGCGACGACGACTGGAAGTCGCTTTACATCACGAACATCGGGTCGGTGGTACGCACGCGCGTAAACATCGCCGGCGTGCCATCGCGCTAGCACGACAGAACCTGGAGAGAACAAGATGACCTGGAATTTCGAACGTGTAGCCGGACCCTGTAAAGGACGGACCGGCGGACTCGCCTGGGATGGAAAGGCGATGCTGTTCAGCGCGGTGGCGGAAGAGCGAATCCTGCGATACGACCCGTCGAATGGAGAAACCACCGTGTTCCGCGGATGGACGGGACGCACGAACGGTATCGCCATCGCGAAAGACGGCACCGTGTTCGGGGCGCAGGAAGGCGGGCGCCGGGTGGTTCACTTCCTTGCGGACGGCTCGACCGCCCCTACGCAGGAGCTTCTCGATGGCGCGCATCACAACCAGCCCGTCGATCTCACGATCGACAGCAAAGGCGTCGTCTGGATCGCCGACGCCTACAACGCGACGCCCCCGTACGGGCCGCCTGCATATCCGTTTCTCCCGCATGCGTCCGTGCTGCGCATGGACAGCTACGGCCCGGGTTCGTACCGACTCACGCGCGTCACGCACGATACGGCGGGACCGCGCGCAGTGCTGCTGTCGGCCGACGAGAAAACGCTCTACGTTGCCGACGGCGATGTCGAGCGCGGCGATGTCTGTCAGCTTTTCGCGTATCCGCTCGACCGGCACGGCGTGGCGGGGCATCGCAAGACGCTGCTCAACCTCGCGGCGAACGAGCGCGGCATCGAAGGCATGTGTCTCGACAGCGACGGCAACATCATCGCGTGCATGGGATGGAACAAGAGCGGCTGCGCGCCGTCTGTCGTGGTGATCTCCCCCGGAGGCACGATACTCGACACCCACCCTGCTCCTGCCGATGTGCCAATGCGCTGCGCGTTCGGCGATGCGGATCTGGGGACGCTGTATGTGACCGCCGGGGATGGGGGGCTGTATCGCGCGAAAGGCATCGGCCGTAAGGGTCTCAAACGTTCATGAAAAGCGCTGCGATGCGGGCGGGCGCGGCCGCGCTGGTTTGTGCGGCTGCCTTCCCCGTCCTCGCCGCGCAATCGCAATCAACGTATCCGGACAAGCCCATTCGCCTGATCGCGCTGAGCTCGGCTGGATCGGGCCCTGATATCGTCGGTCGGCTGATCGGCGCGAAGCTGACGGAAGCCTGGGGCCAGCAGGTGATCGTCGATCCGCGGCCGGGCGCTAGCGGAATCGTCGGCTCCGAGATCGCGGCGCGCGCGGCGCCCGATGGTCACACGCTCGTCATCATCACATCGCAAGCGGTCATCGTCTCTCAGATGTACGACAACCTGAAGTACGACCTCGCGAAAGACTTCGCGCCGATTACGATGATCGGCTCGACGCCGTTCATACTCGCCGTGCACCCTGGCGTGCAGGCGCAGTCGGTTAAAGAGATGATCGCGCTGGTCAAGGCAAAGCCGCGGCAGTTCCGCTACGGCTCCGGCGGCTCGGGTTCGCCGCCGCATCTCTCGTTCGAGATACTGAAAAGCATGAGCGGCATGGACGTGCAGCACGTGCCGTACAAAGGCATCACGCCAGCGATGACCGATACGATCGCGGGGCAGGTGCACATGCTGATATCCGTCATTCCCGCCGTGCTGCCTACGGTGCGCGCCGGCCGCTTGCGCGCGCTCGGTGTCACCAGCGCGCAGCGCTCTCCACTCGTGCCGGACATACCCGCGATCGCCGAAACCGTTCCCGGTTATGAGTTCATCGGCTGGTACAGCGTCTGCGCGCCCGCCAAAGCGCCATCCGGGATCGTCAACAAGCTGAATGCCGAGCTCCTGAAGATCGTGGGCTCGCCCGAGATGCGCGAACGTTTTTCGGACATCGGCATCGACGTGACAACGAGCACGCCAAAAGAGCTCGCCACGTATATCGCCGCTCAGATGAAGAAAATGCGCGAGGCGATCGCGATTTCCGGGGCGCGAGCGGATCGGTGATTGCGCGTCGGTCGATCACGAAATACCTGTACGGCCTCGTCGTGCTCGTCGGGTTCTTGCCGGCCGGGGTCCAGGCGCAGACCGGCTATCCGGCCCGGACGATACGCTTCATCGTGCCGTTTACGCCCGGCGGATCCGCCGACATCTTTGCGCGTCCGATCGCGCAAAAAATGAGTGAGTCGATGGGGCAGCAGGTGGTGGTCGAAAACCGACCGGGCTCCGGCGGCGTTCTCGGCAGCGAAGCCGCTGCGAAGGCGCCGCCTGACGGCTACACGATAATGATGGGGCTCACGGCGAACGTTGCGGTGAATCCGGCGCTGTATGCGAAGTTGCCGTACGATCCGCTGCGCGATTTCGCGCCGGTGACGCTCGTTGCGTCCGCTCCATATGCGCTCGTCGTGCCGACGTCGTTGCCTGCGCGAAACGCAAAGGAGCTCGTTGCGCTTGCACGAGCAAAGCCCGGAGAGCTTGCATATGTATCGCTTGGCAGCGGCAGCATGGGGCATCTCTCGGGCGAGCTTCTCGCGTCGACGGCAGGCGTCAGGCTGCTGCACGTGCCGTACAAGACCCTCGGTCAGGCAATCCCCGACCTCATGTCGGGCCAGGTGCAGCTCATGTTCCTCGGAATAGCGTCGGCGCAGCCGCACGTCAGGGCCGGAAAGCTGCGCGCGATTGCCGTCAGCGGGGCGAGACGCTCGCCGGCACTGCCGCAGGTGCCAACCGTAATGGAGTCCGGTATCCGGGGCTTCGAAGTGACAGGCTGGTACGGCGTATTCGTGCCGACGGGAACACCGCAGGAGATCATCGCGCGGCTGCATAGGGAAATCGTCCGGGCGCTCTCTCTGCCCGACGTGCGCGACCGGCTCTCGGGCGAAGGCGCCGAGCTCGTGGGCAACTCTCCGCGCGAATTCGACGGATTCGTTCGAAGTGAGCTCGCGAAGTGGGCGAAGGTCGTGAAGCTCTCAGGCGCAAAAGCGGAGTAAGGCAACGTGCCTGCGCTGAAGCTCCCGGATCTGGAAATGAACTACGTGGTCGACGACTTCACGGATCCGTGGAAGAAGCCCGAGACGATCCTGCTTTTGCACGGCAATGCCGAAAGCTCGCTCGCGTGGTACGCATGGGTACCACATCTTGCGCGCCGCTATCGTGTCGTGCGGCCGGATCGCCGCGGTTTCGGCGCCTCTACGCCGATGCCGCGCGATTTCGAGTGGTCTTTCGACATCATGATCGACGATCACATCCGTCTCATGAATGCTCTCGGGATCGAGCGTTTTCATCTCGTCGCGGCAAAGTGGGGCGGCACGCTCGCGCGTGTGTTCGCGGCGCGGCACCCCGAACGCGTCGCAACGCTCACGGTCGTGGGTACGCCGGCGGCAGCACGACCGGGCGGTGAAGTCATACCCGGGCTTGTCGCGGAATTCGAGCGGCATGGGCTCAAGGACTGGCTGCGTCGCACGATGGGCAAGCGCCTCGGCTCGAATTTTCCCCGTGAAGCCGTCGAGTACTGGATGGAATTCATGTCGCGTGCACCAGTCTCGACGCTGATCGGTTTTCAGGAGATCAATTACGCCGACATCAGCGCGGAAATCCCGAAAATCAAATGCCCCACGCTCGTCATCACTACGGAAGGCAGCGGGCTCGCATCGATCGAGGAAAACCGCGCCTGGCAGGAGCAGATCCCCGGCTCGCGGCTCCTCGTGCTGCCCGGCGACTCCTATCACGTGGCGCTCACGGACCCGGACGCGTGTGCGAAGGCGACGCTGGATTTCATCGCGGCGAGTAATTCGCACTGACGAAGCACGTGATTCCCGCATTCGCAGCGTTGTTGCTGTCCGCATTCCTCATCCCGACTGCAACCGCCCGCGCTGCCGACCAGCCCAAAGATGCCGCGGCAGGCTATCCATCGAAAGCCATACGCATCATCCTGCCGCTTGCCGCAGGCGGCAGCGCCGACGCGATCGCGCGCATGGTCGGGGATATCTTCGCGAGCGCGTTCGGTCAGCCGGTTGTCGTTGACAACCGCCCGGGCGCAAACGGCATCATCGGCATCGATCTCGTCGCAAAAGCCACGCCCGACGGCTACACGCTACTCGTGGCATCCGGCGCGAATCTCACCGTCAATCCCGCGCTCCACGGCTCGAAGCTGCCGTTCAACGTCGACCGCGACCTGATACCGGTTACGCGCGTTGCATCCCAGACGTTCATCGCGCATGTCTCGCCGGCATTTCCTGCGAAGTCGATCAAGGAGCTGATTGCGTACGCGAAGGAGAAGCCCGGCGAGGTCAATTACGCGTCCGCAGGCACGGGATCCACGGCACACCTCATGGCGGCGCTCTTCGAGAGCGTCACGGGCGTCAGGATGACGCACGTGCCCTACAAAGGAGCGTCGCAGGGACGTAATGCCGTCATGTCGCGCGAGGTGCACTTGATGTTCGACGGCCTGCTCGCCTCGCTGCCGCTTATCAAAGCCGGCCGATTGCGTGGGCTCGCGGTCACCTCCGCCAGGCGTTCTCCCGTCGCGCCGGACATCCCGACCATCGCAGAGTCAGGGGTGCCCGGCTACGGGGCCGACGCGTGGTATGGACTGCTTACGCCGCGGGGCACACCGGCCGATGTCGTTACAAAGCTTTCGACGACACTCGCCAAAGCGCTGGAGACGCCGGCCGTGCGCGAGAAGCTCCTGGCGCAGGGCGTCGAGGCGGTCGGCGGCACGCCGCAGCAGTTCCGCGCATTTCTGAAGACCGAAATCGAGCAATGGGGCAAGGTAGTGAGAGAAGCGGGGATTCGCCTCGAGTGAGCCGCGGCCGCTGCGCCAGGCTGCTCATCGAGCGTAAACTCGATCTCGGGCAACGCGAATCATGAAAGCACTCGTCATCGGCGGCACAGGGCCGTCCGGCCCGTATATCGTCAATGGCCTCCTCGAGCGCGGCTACGACGTTACGATCCTGCACGGCGGCCAACACGAAGTCGAATTCGTGCAGCCCGTGGAGCACATCCATACCGATCCCCACTTCGCGGAAACTTTGGGGCCGGCACTCGAAGGGCGCTCTTTCGATATCGCCATTGCGACCTACGGCCGGATGCGCATCATCGCCGACCTGCTGAGAGGCAAGACCGTGCGCTTCATCGGCGCCGGCGGCTCCAGCGTCTATGCCCACCATCAGGATGCACGCTGGGGACCGCTCGGCCCACCAACGATGCTCTCCGAAGATGGTCCGCGATGCGACGATCCATCCGGCCCGAAATTCAACCATCTCATGTGGGTGACCGAGGAGACGGTGATGCGGGCGCATCGCGAAGGTCATTACAGCGCCACTTATTTCCGATATCCGCTGCTTTACGGTCCGCACTCGCCCGCGAATCCGGACTGGAGCATCGTGCGCAGGATACTCGATGGTCGGAAGCGTCTCGTCATACCGCACAATGGAGAGCTCAAACGGCGTGGCTACGCCCGCAACGTTGCACATGCGTTACTTCTTGCCGTCGATCAGCCCGCAGAGTCCGCCGGACAGTTCTACAACATTCGAGACGAGCATCAATTCACACAGCGCCAGTACGTCAGTTTCATTGCGCGCCATCTTCGACACGAGTGCGAAATCGTGGAAGTGCCGCCCCCGCTGGCGCAGCGCGTTTACAAAGGCGGTACTTCCCGCCCACGCGATTGGACGATCGAGTACGACATCGCCAAGATCAGGATACAGCTTGGCTATCGCGACGTGATCTCGCCGGCGCAGGCGCTTGCCGATTCCGTGGACTGGCTCGTCGCAAATCGCTCGGAGCCCGGCGGAGAAATCGAGCGGCAGCTCGGCGACCCCTTCGCTTACGCTGCTGAAGACGCGATGCTGAAAGCCTACAACGCCGGTTACGAAGCGGCCAACGCGGTGCAGTTCCCCGACACCCAGCTTGGCCATATGTACCGGCATCCGAAGAAGCCCGGTGAGGCGTGGGCGCCGCCGGTGCGGTCGTAGACCCCCGAGAGCCACGAGGAGCACATAGCCATGTACAAGGCGAAAGCTTACGCTGCCACCAGTGCGACATCGCCACTCGCATCCAGCACGATTCCGCGACGAGATCCGAACGAGCACGACGTACAGATCGAAATTCTTTTCTGCGGTATCTGCCACTCCGATCTCCACCAGGTCCGTAACGAATGGAGCGGCTTCATGCCGACGGTTTACCCCTGCGTTCCGGGGCATGAGATCGTAGGCCGTGTAACGAAGGTCGGCTCAGCCGTCACGAAGCTCAAGGTGGGCGACCTTGCAGCGGTCGGTTGCCTGGTCGACTCGGATCGCACGTGCGACGCGTGCCGCACGGGCCTCGAACAGTTCTGCCCCAACCTGACGCTCACTTACAATGCCCCTGATAAGCATCTTGGCGGCGTCACGTACGGCGGCTACTCCGATAGCATCGTGGTCGATGAACATTTCGTGCTGCGCGTGCCCGCGAATCTCGATCTCGCCGGAGCCGCGCCTCTTCTCTGCGCCGGAATCACGACATACTCGCCGCTGCGGCATTGGGGCGTGACCAAAGGCAAGAAGGTCGGCGTGGTCGGACTCGGCGGACTTGGACACATGGCAGTCAAGATTGCCCATGCGCTCGGTGCGCACGTCGTGGCGTTCACCACGTCGCCGAGCAAGAAGGAAGACGCAATGCGGCTCGGTGCGGATGAAGTCGTCGTGTCGCGCAATGCGAACGAGATGCAGAAGCACGCCGGCAGCTTCGACTTCATCCTCGACGCTGTTTCCGCCGATCACGACATCAACGCCTACCTGAACCTGCTCGGCCGCGACGGGAACATCACACTCGTCGGCGCGCCGGAGAAGCCTCTGGCGGTTTCTGCCTTCCCACTTATCTTTGGACGCCGCAGCCTCTCAGGGTCGCCGATCGGCGGCCTGGCCGAGACGCAGGAGATGCTCGACTTCTGCGGTGCTCACAACATCACGGCCGAGGTCGAAGTCATTCCCATCCAGCAGGTCAACGAAGCGTACGAGCGGCTGCTCAGATCGGACGTGAAGTACCGGTTCTCGATCGACATGGCGTCGCTCGAAGCTGCGTAGCTGATGAGCCTGACGAGGCGCCTGCGTTACTCCGGCAGCACCATCGTTGCATCGCAGAGGCACACCAGCTCGCCTTCCTGATTGGTTCCGCGAACGCGGCAGTCGACGAGCTTTCTGCCGTCCTCGATGCGCTTGCCGGTCACCTCTCCGGCAAACGTCACCGTGTCGCCATCACGGAAGGGTGTGATCGCGCGCATCAGCAGTCGGCCGCCATCGTAAAACGCACGCAGCGGAAACGACTGCTGCAGCATCTGATCGACATACGACATCGTGGCCGGCCCCGAGTTGACGACCGTACCGAAGATGTTCTGCCGCGCGAACGCTTCGTCCGTATGGATGTTGCTCGGCTTGGGCTTGCCCGCGAGCCGCAGGTCGTTCTTGCGCAGCATGATCTCGAGGCTCTCCGAGACGGCGAGCGGTGCCAGCGGGTCGCCTACGTTGACGGTGTCGAAAGTGAGGGCGCGTCCGTCATTCGATGCAGTCGCCCCCTCTTGCGCATCAGGCAGGCGCCGCTTTGCCGTTCCCTGAGTAGCCGGCACGTCGCGCTGGCCTTTTGCGTAAGAGAAGATGCATGTGTAGTCGTAGGTCGCCACGTGCTCGCCGCGCTGGTTGCTCGCCTCCACGCGAAACGTGACGAACCGGCTCCCGCGCCGCTCGTACTTTTCCAGCACGCGGCGGTTACCCATGAGCGTGTCTCCGGCACGCACCGGACGGAACCAGCGAATTTCGCATTTGGCGAAAGGCGTCTGACGCCGCGCGGTCTTCGACTCTTCCAGCGCAACGAACCCCTGGTGTTCGGCGATCTCTTCCCGCAGCAGGGGCGCGTACGTAAGCACCGTCGTGGGCATCGCGATGAGCGCGCCGCCGTACTCAGCGCTGCCGCCCGACACGTTGTAGCGCGGATCAGGATTCTGCGCGACCCGTGCATATGCTTCGATGTGCTCGGGCGTCAGCGTGACCACCGTCGGAGGGCCGTCCTGGCCGGGCTCCACGGCTTCGTATTCCCAGAGGTTTTCTTGCAGGGCGGAAGTCATGGGACCCTCGTGCTCGTGAATGTGTTGTGAGATTTGGCTCCAACTCGATTCTGGCACATCCGGAACGTCGGGGACGCCAATGCATGCGACCCGCTATTCCGGCTTGATGCCCGCCGCTTTGACGACCTTGCCCCATCTCTCGAGCTCGGCCCTGAGATGCGCATCGAATTCCGACGGCGTCGAAGCGACGGTGTCCAGCGAGAGCGCGGTCGTACGCCCGCGCACGTCGGGTGCATTCAAAGCGCCGACGACGGACGCATGCAGCTTCGCCAGAACATCTTTCGGCAAGCGCCCCGGCCCGAAAATGCCGAACCAGTTGCTCACGATCATTCCGGTGACGCCGCTTTCGTCGAAGGTCGGAACATCCGCAAGAACGCTGGAGCGCCTCGGACTCGAGATGGCGAGCGCACGCAAGCGTCCTGCCTTCACGTGCGGCACCGCTCCAGGCATCGTCGGAAATGCCGCGGGAATCTGGCCGGCGATCACATCGGTCATCGCGTTGGCAATGCTCTTGTAAGGCACGTGCACGATGTCGACGCGCGCTGCGAGCTTGAAAAGCTCGGCCGTGAGATGCGTGATCGACCCGCTGCCGCCCGAGCCGTAGTTGATCTTGCCCGGCTGCGCAGTCGCCGCGGCGATGAATTCTTTCACTGTCTTTGCCGCGAAGCCGGGGTACACGACGAACACTTGCGGCGCAGTCGCGATGAGCGAAATCGGCGTGAAGTCGCGGATCGGATCGTAGGGGACGTGACGCAGAACGTGCACGTTGATCGTGTGCGGTGAATCGCCGATCAGCAGCGTGTAGCCGTCAGGTGTGGCTTTTGCGACGACTTCTCGACCGATCGATCCCGCGGCGCCGGGTCGATTGTCGATCACGAACTGGTGTCCGAGCGTTTCGGTGAGCTTTTGGCTGAGCAGGCGTGCGACTGCGTCGGAGGACCCGCCGGGAGAGTAGGGCACGACGACCCGGACGGGCCGAGTCGGGTACGCAGTGCCACCGACTTTCTCCGCTGCGTGCACGAGCCCGACCGTGCAGCCTGCGAGCAGGAACAACAGGACCTTGCGAGCGCTTCTGGATCGCTTCGTCACATATGCCCCTGACCCTGACCTTCTCCCCGCCGACGCGAGAGGATGGTCGTTTGCCGCTTCAGTTCGCCTTGACACCGGACACCTTCACCACCTTCGCCCACTTCACCACATCCGCCTTGATGTACGCGGCGAACTGTTCCGGCGTATCGAGCGGAATATCGAACGCTTCGGCGGTGAGCCGCTCTCGCACGTCCGGCAACTGCACGATGCGCACGACTTCGCGATTGAGCCGATCGACGATCGCTTTCGGCGTCGCTGCGGGCGCAAGCAGTCCGTACCAGGAGCCTGCTTCGAAGCCCGGCACGCCCGACTCGGCGACCGTCGGCACGTCCGCCATCACTGTCGATCGGCGCAGGCCACTCACCGCGATCGCTCTCAGCTTCCCCGCCTTGATGAGCGGCGCCGACTGCGCGATGCCGCCGAATATGAGCGAGACCTCGCCGCTCAACGTTGCGGCGACGGCGAGCGCGTTGCCTTTGTACGGCACGATCACGACGTCGATGCCGGCGCTGCGTCTGAAAAGCTCGGCCGCAAGCTGTGACACGCTGCCGCCGGAAGACCATGTCATCTCACCAGGACGTGATTGTGCGAGCTTCACGAGCTCTTTCACCGTGCGCACCGGCAGTGAAGGATGCGCGACGAGCACGTAGTTGGAGACGCCTACACGTGCTATGGGCGCGAAATCGTTCACGGTGTCGTACGGAAGCTTCGGATAGAGGCTCGCGTTGATGCCATGCGTGCCCGTGGTCCCCATCACCAGAGTGTGTCCGTCAGGCGGGCTTTTCGCGACGATTTCGCAGCCGACGATGCCGTTGGCGCCCGCACGATTGTCTACCACCACCTGCTGGCTCCACGCTTCGCTCATTTTATGACCTACGATGCGTGCGAGCAGATCGGATGGCCCACCGGGGGCGAGCGGCACGACGATCCGAATGGGACGGACCGGGTACCGGACGGGGTCCGCAACCTGCGCCAACGCGCTCCCGGCCATCAGGCACATACCGACTATCGTCCAGGCAACGCGCCTAACCATCTCGTCCTCCAGCGAAATCACAGGCCGGGCCATTGTAGCGACCGCGGCGGCCGGGGCAGCGGGGTACAGTACTTGCACCTGATTTCCTTGCGGCCCGATGTCGGCCGCCAGCAACCGTCAACTTCTGGAGGTCATATGAATCAGCAGGATCGTAACCAGAGCCAGCAGGGTCAACACGGCCAGCAGGGGCAGCAAAGCCAATCGGGCCAAGGCAAGGACCAGCAGCAGCAAGCCGGTCAACAGGGCGGCCAGCAAGGCAATCAGCAAGGGAACCAGGCGGGCCAAGGCCAGCAGACCGGGCAAAACCAGCAGAAACAGCGCGACCAGCAGACCGGTCAGCAAGGCAATCAGCAGGGCCAGGGCCAGCAAGGCAATCAAAGCAACCAGGGCCAGCAAGGCAATCAAAACAATCAGGGCCAGCAAAAGCGTTAATAAAGACGCAGTCCGCGGCTTTCGAATAGGCCGCTTAAACTCCGGGAGCGCGTTGCCGCTCCCGGTAGTCTCCGCCCCCTCACATTAGTTTTTCTTTCACCGAGAGTGAAATATCCTCTCGGGCTTCGCACTGCAGCAACGTGTAATCCGGCCGTTAAGAAGTTGCCCTGATGAAGTTCGAAGGGCGGCTGCTACCCCCCTGGGGGGGAGCGTAAAAAGACTGAACGACCGGGAGAAAACAATGAACGCAGGAAGCAACAACACGATGCTGCACGGGCTCGAGCGCATTGCGATGACGGAGCGCAGACGCGTGCAGGTTCAAGAAGCGGTGCGCATGTCCGAGATCATCGTTTCCATGGTGGTCGGGCTCGTGAGCTGGTGCGGCGTCGGCGCGCGCCAGCCGAAAGCCCAGGCATAAACGAAGTCCGAACTCGCTCTGCACTGCTGATCGCCGGTCGCGGCGCAGAGCAGGTTCTCGCTCATCAGGCTGCATTTTCCGCTGCGCCTGAAGCTCCTCCGCGCATCAGGCGCGCCGTAGGGCGCGGTGCTCGCCCGCACGCTCGTACGTAAATCTTCCATCGTTCGCTTCGGCACATCCAATCG
Organism: Burkholderiales bacterium; assembly: GCA_035650035.1. Classification (GTDB taxonomy): domain Bacteria; phylum Pseudomonadota; class Gammaproteobacteria; order Burkholderiales; family SG8-41; genus JAQGMV01. The sequence continues at coordinate 15,841 of DASRIK010000195.1, forward strand.
TGCGGGGGCACTTCAATTGCAGGACTCTCTCTGTTGCGCATGGACGCCGTGTGCCTGCTCGCACGCGCCGAGACCTTGGCATACGCGTTGCACTGCTTCCCAAAGGCATGCATTCACAACGACACTGAGAGGACACGGACATGGCGAAAACCAGTAGGAAGAAGGACGACGCGCTCGAGTTGCTGAAGCAGGACCATCGTGAAGTCGAGACGTTGTTCAAGGAGTTCGAGAAGCTCGATGAAGACGGCGCGGAAGCCGTCGAGCAGGTGATCCAGACCGCCTGCACCGAGCTGAAGATCCACGACAAGCTCGAGACCGAAGTGTTCTACCCCGCGATACGGGAGCAGGCGCGTAACGAGGAAGTCGAGGACCTGCTGAACGAAGCGGAAGTCGAACACACGACGGTGCGTAACCTGATACAGACGCTGGAAGGCATGGATCCGAGCGACGAGAAACGCTCGGCGCACTTCACGGTTCTCATGGAGTACGTGAAGCACCACGTGAAAGAAGAAGAGAAAGAGATGTTTCCGAAGCTGAAGAAGCTCGATATCGACTTCCGGCAGCTCGGCCAGCAGATGAAAGAACGCAAAGCCGAGCTCATGGGTGAAATGGGCCTCGAGATCGACGAAGCCGAGAACGAGGCGGCGGGAACCTGAGTGTGGTTGAATCACGAAGGGGCGCTCGAAGCGCCCCTTTTCTTTGTACGGTTGGTATGATCGCGGCATCATGGAAAGTGCCGAGCCTCCATTGCGCACGTCGCCCCGGGTGGTCTCTCCTAAATGAGCCCGTCCGGCATTCCGGATTTTCAGAACCGGACGCTTATTTGCAGCGTTTTGTTCATCGATATCGTCGAGTACTCCCGGAAGTCCGTAGTCGAGCAGGGCCGCCTGAAGGACCGCTTCAATGCACGGCTTTCCGAAGCGCTGCGTGACGTTGCAATCAATGACCGTATCATTCTCGATACCGGCGACGGCGCGGCGATCAGCTTCATAGGGGATCCCGCAGACGCGCTGTTCGTCGCGACGGCGCTCCGCGACCTCATCGAAAACCTCCCGCAAACAGGCGACAACAAGCTATCCACGCGCATGGGCATCAATCTCGGCCCGGTGCGGCTCGTCAAAGACATCAACGGCCAGCCCAACATCGTTGGCGACGGTATCAACGTGGCGCAGCGCGTGATGACGTTCGCAAAGCCGGGGCAGGTCCTCGTCTCGCGCTCGTACTACGAAGTCGTTTCCCGACTGTCGCAAGAGTCTTCGAAGCTCTTCAGCTGCGAAGGCGCGCGCAAGGACGAACACATACGCGAGCACGAAGTGTATGCGGTGGGTTCGTCCCCGCCGACTCGTCGCCTCACCGATCCCGTGCCCGGCGGCGAATGGCAGAGCGCCGGTCAGGCCGGCGCCGCCGGTGGCGCTGCAGCCGGCGTGGCGGCCGTTTTGCGCAAGCCCGCGGTGGCGAGCGTTCTCGCTATCGTCGCAATCATCGCAACGGCGGTCGTCGCGCGCGCGTATCGAGAGACGCATGAGCCACTCGCGCTCAAGCACGCGGAGACGGTTACACCGAAGCCTGCCGCGCCCATAGTCCCCATATCGGACGAGCCCCCGGCCCGCATCAGGGGATTGCCGCCGGAGCCCGTGGAGCGGCGCGCGCAAGCCGCAGCGGATGCCGACGTCGCGTCGGCGTCGAAGAAAGCACCCGGCAGGGAAAAGCAGGAGAAACCGAAAACGCGCGAAAGATCCGAGCCGAGAGAAGACGTGGCGCGCCGTGAGCCGTCGCGGCCGGCTCCGCCGGCGCAAGCGCCGATCGCAGCGCGGGCCATGCTGAGCTTTGCGGTCTCTCCGTGGGGTGAAGTGCACGTCGACGGCAAGATGCATGGCGTCAGTCCGCCGCTCCAGGAGCTCGAGCTGCCGCCAGGACGGCATCGCGTTGAAATCAAGAACAGCGCTTCGCAGCCGCACGTCGTGACGGTCAACGCCAAAGCGGGCGAGCGAATTAGAATCAAGCACAAGTTCGACTGATGCCAGGACCACGCATGGCTCTCGCGCGCGTTTTCGTCGTTCTCTTTGGCACCTCGCTTCTCGCGGCATGCACTTCCGATCCGATGCGCGAACTGAGCCGTGTGTTCGAACGGAAAGGCGAGGTGCAGTTGAAGCAGGGCATCAAGGAGTATGAGGACGGCCGCCTGACCCAGGCATCGGCGAGCTTCCAGAACGCGCTCGATGCGGGTCTCGGCACGAACGACCAGGTGACTGCCCACAAGTATCTCGCGTTCATCCATTGTGTCTCGAAGCGTGAACGCCAATGCCGCGCGCATTTCAGGACCGCGCTCGAGCTGAATTCGCAATTCGAGCTCGGACCGGCCGAAGCAGGGCACCCGATGTGGGGTCCGGTGTTCCGCTCCGCAAAAGAAGGCCGCCGCTAGAAAGCGGCGTGCGACGCCAGGGGGCTGCCACATGGAAGAAAAACGGATGCTCGGCCGCTACGAGCTCGTCGCCGAGCTCGGCAAAGGCGCCATGGGGACCGTCTACAAAGCGCTCGATCCGCTCCTCGAGCGCACCATCGCGATCAAGACCATAAACATTTCCGGCGAGGAACCCGAGGTCGCGGAATACGAATCACGGTTCTATCAGGAAGCGAAAGTGGCCGGGCGGCTCAACCACCACAACATCGTAACGGTGTATGACGCGGGCACGAGCGCCAACACGCCGTATCTCGCGATGGAGTTCCTCGAAGGCTACGAGCTCGGACGGCTGCTTTCGGGGAGTCAGCTGCTGCCGGTTGCGCACGCGCTCGACATTGCCGCGCAGGTCGCCGATGGCCTCGCCTATGCTCACGCGCAGGGGGTCGTGCATCGCGACATCAAACCGGCCAACATCATGGTGACGTCGGACGGTGTGGTGAAAATCGCCGATTTCGGCATAGCCCGCATGCGATCGGCCGAGCGCGGCGGCGACAGCGCCCCGGTTCTGGGCTCACCACGCTACATGTCGCCCGAGCAGGTGCTGCGCAAGCGCGCGGAGCAGCGCTCCGACATCTTCTCGCTCGGCGTCGTCCTGTACGAAATGCTGACCGGGGGCCCGCCTTTCGCGGGTGCGGACCTGAACGCGATCATCTTTCAGATCGTGAATCTCGTACCTCCTGCGCCGAGCAGCATGAGGTCCGAAATACCGGAGATGGTCGATTTCATCGTGGCGAAAGCGCTCTCGAAAGCACCCGACGATCGCTATTCGAGCACGCGGGAGCTTGCAGAGGACCTGCGCGAATGCCGAAAACATCTCGACGCGCCAGGCCCGCTTTCTTCACTCGACATATTCAAGCCGGCGGTGCCACGACTCGATCCTTACGCCGCGACGCTGCTGCTCGCGCAGTCCTATCCGCACACACGCCAGAGCGATCGGCAGCGTCCCGTCGGCGAGGCCGAAAGCTCGCTCGGTCTCGCGAAAGGCTTCGATTCGTTTTCGGCCACAGCGCGGCTCGCGCTGCATACCGGCGTTGCGGGAGAGTTCGAGGACCTCGTGAAAAAGCAGGCTTCGACCGAACCGGACACGATGCCGGTTTATGGAACGCTCGTACGCGACCAGTCTTCTCCACGCGTCGTGCCGAGCTTCCACGCGAGCGGCGGCGGGTGGGAAAAGCACGACAAGCTCCTGTTCGGCGCGAGCGTGGCAGTCGCCGTCGTTATCGCTGTTTTGATCGTGATCGTTTGATCAGCCCGGTGCGGAGTTTTCGTCGCGGCTGCCGTGCGAGCGACCCAGCGGCAGCGGCTGCTCCGCCAGCAGGTTTTTTTCGATGACCGCGCGGACTTGGTCGAGCCCGAGTCCGTGCTCCTCGACGAGGTCCATCACGTCGGCAAGGATCGCGTCGGTGTCCTGCATTTTCTTGAGGCGCTTGAACCGGTCCTCGCGCGTGATCCCCATGCTTTCGCCAACGAGCTCCAGAAAATTCACGACTTCGAACGGCCACTCGGCTTCGTGACTGCATAGCTCGCGATGGCAGGCGTGGTAAACGCCGGCGAGCGCATCGACGCGCGCGCGTGCGGCGGCTTCGAGTATCCCCTTGTGCACTTCGCGCTTGAACGCGGGTAGCGGCTGCAGCGTATTGCACATGTAGCCGACTTGCGGCTGCTCGAGCTCGACGTATTCGAGCCCTGGTATCGCCCGCAGGATTCTGATTGCGGATTCGCATACGCCGGCAACGCCCGGATGCTCGTGGAGGCCCACGCGCTTACCGACCGGATGGCGCATGAGCGGCTTCAAGCGGTCGAGCTCGCTTGCCAGAAATACGACGAACGCTTCGAGATCGTACGGCACGGCCTGTGATTGCCGACCGGGCAAAACGTTTTCGCCGAGCTGTATCGTACACGTGGGGCACCAGGCGAGGACTTTCCCTGCGCCTGTGGCTGCGAAGCGGTCGGTAGTGCGATACGCGATACGGCCGGACGCATCGAGGTCACCCGTGCGGAACTGGAGCACGCCGCAGCAGTCGCCGGGACCGCCCATGACGTGGTACGAAATACCGAGCGCATCGAGGATATCGAGACAGAGCAGCACGATGTGCGGTGTCTTGAGGACGTTGCAGCCGGTATAGAAAACGACGTCGGGCGACCGGCCTGTCTGCGAGCTTTCCCCCCGGAAGCGCCTCAATACCTGGGCCGGGAGCTGCATGCGCGAAAGGACGCGCACGCCGCGGCCCATCTTGGCGAAAGCCTCGCTGCCTCTGCTGTGCTGCTCTTCGGGGCTCGCGCGGCGCTGCATGGCGACACGTGTGAGCGCGAGCATGAAGCGTGGATTGATACTTTCAGGGCAGGCCGGGATGCAGTTGCCGCTCCCCGAGCATATCTGGGCCCATCGTTCGGCTTCCGGCGAGCCCGCGCCGCCGCGAATGACGTTGAGCACATTGCCGACGACATCCGGCGCATGGCCGCTTGACAGGCCGGCAGGCTCGGTCATCGGACAGACTTCGAAACACCGGCCGCATGACGTGCAGCGGTCGAGCACGTCCTGCGCACGGGCTTCCAGTGCTTCTGCAAACGTTTCGGTCATGCCCTCATTTTACGTGCAGAGATCTTCTTTCTGGCGGCCTCGTATTCGTCCACGATGCGATCGACGAGCGCCCCCGTAGGGGGCACGTCTTCAATGTTGCCGACACCCTGCCCGGCGCCCCAGATGTCTTTCCACGTCTTGGGACGTTCGTCACGGGAGCGGTAAGTGAGCTTTTCTTCGGTCTGGATGGGCAGATTGTCCGGATCGAGGCCGGCGGCGCGGATGCTCGGCTTCAGATAGCTTCCTGCAACGCCGCTGAAGAACGGCGTATACACGATGTCTTCCGCGTTGCTCTCGACCAGCATCTGCTTGTAGCGGTCGACGGCGAGCGACTCGCGTGTCGCGATGAAGCGTGTGCCCATGTAAGCGGCGTCGCAACCCATCGCCTCCGCCGCCAGGACGCCGGCACCATTCGTGATCGCCCCGGCGAGCACGAGCGGTCCATCGAAAATCCGGCGGATTTCGTTCACCAGCGCGAAAGGATTCAGGCGGCCGGCGTGGCCGCCTGCGCCCGCGCAGACAAGGATGATGCCGTCCACGCCTGCTTCGAGCGCCTTCTGCGCATGGCGCACTTTGACGACGTCGTGAAACACGACACCACCGTAGTCGTGGACGCGTTTCGCAATCGCCGTCGGTGCACTCAGCGACGTAATGATGACCGGCACTTTGTGCCGCACGCACACTTCGAGATCTTCCTGCAGCCGCTTGTTCGCCGGATTGACGATGAGATTGACGGCATAAGGTGTAGCGCGAGCAGCGCCAGTCTCGCGGCGGTGTTTCTCGAGCGCGTCCTCGATCTGCGTGAGCCATGTCTCCAGCAGCTCCTGCGGTCTCGCATTGAGCGCCGGAAACGCGCCGAGTATGCCTGCTTTGCATTGCTCGATGACGAGCTCGGGCCCCGAAACCAGGAACATCGGCGCGCCGATTACCGGCACGCGCAAATCTCCAAGCAGTCGCCGAGCTTCGCTCACGCGCCGGCCCGCACGACCGGATTGCGGAGCACCCCGATGTCTTTCTGAATGATCTCGCAGACGTCGCCGTGCTTGAGATCGGGGATCGTGGCGTTGTCGGTGCCCAGCCAGATGACGTCGCCTGGCCAGAGCGTCATGTACTTCGTAATCTGGGCGATGTAGTGCTGTGCCGAGAACAGCATTTTGCTGGTGGAGTACTCCGACACTTTCTCGCCGTTTACTTTCACCGAGACCGTGAGATCCATCGGATCGAGACCCGGAACGATGAAGGGGCCCATCGGTTTGAACGTGTCGGCGTTTTTCGCACGCCAGAGCGTGCGATCGCTCGCCTGCCATGCGCGCTCGCTCACGTCGTTGCCGAGGGTATAGCCCAGAATGCACGAGAGCGCGTCCGCTTCGGTGAGGTTCCTGGCTTTCCTGCCGACGATCGCGACGAGCTCGCCTTCATATTGGACGGGCCCTTCCGAATCGCCCGGAATCACGATCGTTTCATTCGTCGCGATGAGCGCATTGGGCGAGCGATACCCGACATCCGCTTTGGCCGGAGGCTTTGCGCTCGTGCCTTTGCGTGCGTTGGCCCAGTCGAGGTGCGCCTGATAATTCAAGCCCGCGCAGTAGAAGTTCGCGGGCACGCACGGTACGAGAATCCTGAGATCGGAAAGCGCATGACGCTTTCCGTTGGTCTTCTGGCTTTCGAAAGGTGAGCCTTCAAGCTCGTTGACCGTATCGCCTTCCATGATGCCGTAGAAGACGCGTCCCTGCTGTTCGAATCGTCCGTATTTCATGCGTGAAAGGCCTCCAGGCTCGAGCTACGGTGGGAGGAGGCCAGATGCTATACACCGCCGTGCCCCCTGTCCATCTATACTCTCGCCCCATGAATGGCGAGTACAGAACGAGAGGGAACGTCGACCGCGAAGAGCGCCCGGGAGCGCCGGGCATGAGCCGCGCGCTGCTGATGGTTCTTCTCATGATCGTGATCACCGTGATTCTTTGCGTCGTGATCTACGGTGTCATGATCGCGATCCGCCCGATCGAAGCCCGCCAGGACAAGAAAGCATACGAGATCGAGCTGGAAACGCCACGCTCGCGAAGCGCGAGCATGCCGGCACGTCCCCTCCGCAGCTAACCCGTGTCGGATCCCCCGAGCAATGTATAAACGCGTACTGCCGGCGCTCGCTGTCCTTGTTCTCACCACAGGCTGCAGCACGGTGCTGAATACCGGTGCGGGCGAACCATCGAGACGGCGCTAGCGGGGTGCAAGGAAGTGGCGTTCTCGGTCGTGGAAAGCGGCCACGAAAGCGTGTCCGGTGCATGGTTTACGACCATCGGCTGCCGGGAGGGCGCGACATGGAAATGGGCCGCCGCTGAGCCCGCGGTCGACCGCTGGGGCAACCTCCAGTAGCGGATCGTTCAGCCGCGCGGAGAGTCAGCCGACGCTTCGCGCTGCTGCATCCCCGATCTGCGAAGCTCGAGCTCGAGCGCGGCTCTCGCGTCGTTGAGCGTGTAAGGCTTGAGAAGGATGCGGAACGGTGATGAGGCCGTGAGCGCATCGGAATAGCCGGTCGCGAGCACGATTGGCAGATCGGGGTGGCTTTTCCGGATTTCCTGCGCCAGGTAAAAGCCGTCGCCGCGCCCGGGCATCACGATGTCGGAGAGCACGGCATCCACGTGGTGTTTGCCCAGCATGTCCAGCGCGGTTGTTGCGTCCACCGCGGTGATCACGTGAAAGCCGCTCGTGCGAAGACCTGGCGCCACGACCTGCCGCACGAGCTCATCGTCTTCGACGAAGAGCACCGTGTGCACAGCACCCGCGGGGCGCGGCGGCAATGCCTGCACCCCGGCTTCGGGCTTTTTCGTCTCGAGGCTGCGCGGCAGGTAAAGCTCGAGGGTCGTGCCTTGACCCTCGACGCTTTGCAGCCTGACGGCGCCATTCGACTGTTTGGTGAAGCCGTAGATCTGCGCAAGTCCGAGCCCGGACCCTTTGCCCACGGCCTTCGTCGTGTAGAAGGGCTCGAACACACGCGGCAAGTCGCGTTCCGATATACCGGTGCCGGTGTCACGTATCGTGATGCAAACGTATTCGCCCGGCGCGAGATCCGGGACCGCCCCGTCGCTTACCGTCACGTTCTCGACGGCTATATTCAAGTCTCCACCGTTCGCCATCGCATCGCGCGCGTTTAGCGCCGCATTGAGAAGCGCGAGCTCGAGCTGCACGGGATCCACGAACACCGGCCACACGCCGTCCTTCAATTCGAACTTGAGCTGAATGTTTCGCCGCAACGCGCCTTCGATGAGCTCCCGGAAATCGCTGATGTGCTCCTTCAGATCGACTGGCGCAGGAGCCGACAGCGCACCGCGCCCGAAAGTCGTCAGCTGCCGCGTGAGGTTCGTCGCACGCTCGACTGCGCGCTTCGCGGCCTGAGTCGCAGTCTTTACGCTGTCGACCACCGCGAATCGCATTGCTACTTCAAGGGCGGCGCTGATCGTCTGCAGGAGGTTGTTGAAGTCGTGTGCAATGCCGCCCGTCAGCTTGCCGAGTGCTTCGAGCTTCTGGTTCTGCAGCAGCGCTTCGTGCGCGCGTTTGCTCTCGGCGACTGCTTCCGCAATGCGCTTTTCCATGAGCTCGTTCGAAGCACGAATGCGCTCGCTCGCCTGCTGGAGCGCATTTGCCACCATGCGCGTTTCGGCGAGACCCTGCTTCGGTGCGCGTATGGTTTCTCCGCGGCCGACCTCCGCGGCAAGATGCACGAGATGCCGGAGCGGCTGGGAAATCGTGCGGCTCACGTAGAGCGCAGCGGCCATCGCGAGCACGAGCAGGACCGCGGTGATCAACGCCGTGAGATTGAGCGCAGACATGATCTGCGCGTCGACTTCACTTTTCGGCATGCTCACGACGAAGGTCCAGCCGCTATCCGCGATCGGCGCGTATGCAGTGAACGTCCTCACCCCGTCCAGACGCGTCGTCTCGAACACGCCTTCGGGCCGCGCCTTTATATGCTCGATCAAGTCTGTGGTTGCCGACTTGCCGACGAAAGCCGCTGGCGCGATGCGCCGCGCCACGATCGTGCCGTTGCGGTCGAGCACCGCCGCGTTCCAGCCTTTCGGCAATCGCTGGTCTTCGAGCGCTCGCTGAAGCGTTTCGGCGAAGCTGCCGATCGAAAGATAGCCCGCCACGCGGCCGTCTCGCGTCACCGGCACCTGAAGCGCGTAACTGTGGCGCTTCCCCACCGGAGCGAAGTAAAGATCCGAGACCAGGGTCTCGTCCGCCGCTTTCGCACCCGTGCGCCGCCCGGCGAATCCTTTCGACCGCGGCAGCGGCGCGCCGAATGGCACGCGCGTATTCAGCAATTGCTGGCCTTCGAGATCGGTGAGTACGATCGTGCTCTCCGGCAAAGGCGCTGCGTTCCGGGCGAATTCATAGAACACTTTCAGGTCCCAGCGCCGGAGAGACGGCGAGAGCGCAAGCGTCTTCAACATGAACTCGCGGGCCGCGAGCTCTTTCTCGACCACCGCCGCTACGCCTCTTGCGATTTCTTCCAGGTTCCTCGAGGCGGCGTTCTTCTGTTGCTGATAGAGGACGTTGAGGCCCCACAACGCCCCGAGGAGGCCCGGCAGGACGATCGCGAGGACGAGGGCGAGCAGGCGTGTTCTGATCGATACCGCTCTCCCGGAAGCGGTGCGGTGCGGACCCTCAAACTTGCTCGTCGGGCCATTCAAAAGCTAACCTCGGCAGGTAGTTGTGGCGGATTCACGAAGCCCATAGAGAAAAGCATGCCCAAAGCGACAGCGAGCGAATGGCACCGTATTCGCGATCCTCAGGTGGTTGGCCTGGCTTTGCGAGTGGCGTTGGTCGTCGGTACGATACTCAACGTGATCAACCATTTCGACCTGCTTCTCGGAGCGCCACTTACACCGGGCTCGCTCGTCCAGATCGGCCTGACTTACCTGGTGCCGTACTGTGTCTCGACACACGGGCAGGTGCGCGGCAGATACGCAATGATAAAGGCAGACACATGACGGCGTGCTCACGGTCGGTGTGGGTTTTCCTGCTCTGCGCGTTCGCTTTCAGCGCTATTGCCGCCGAGCGGTACCCGTTGCGGCCGCTGCGGCTCGTGGTTCCGTTCGGCCCGGGGGGCGTCGGCGATCTCACCGCACGCGCCGTTGCGCAGAAAATGGCCGAGTCGCTGGGGCAGCAGGTCATCATCGACAACCGTCCGAGCGCCGGGGGCGTCGTCGCCGCCGAGATGGTCGCCAAAGCGGAACCGGACGGGCACACGCTGCTGCTGCTCAACAACCAGCAGGCCGTGAGCGTCTCGCTCTTCAAGTCGCTGCCGTACGACCCTCTGCGCGATTTCTATCCGGTGTCCGCCATTGGAAGCTTCAGCCTGGCTGTGCTCGCGGCGATGAACTCGCCATACAAATCGCTTAAAGAGCTGATCGCTCAGGCGCGGGCGGCCCCGGGCAAGCTGAACGGAGGGACGATCAACGTCGGCGCGACGCAGCACCTCGCTGCCGAGCTTTTCAAATCGATGGCGGGAATCAATGTCGTCATCGTGCCCTACAACAGCACCGGCGCGGTTTTGACGGCATTGCGCGGCGGCGACGTTCAGTTCGTCGTCGAAATACTCGCGCCCATCGTAGGGCAGGTAAGAGCAGGCAACTTGCGCGCGCTGGCCGTCACGACATCAACGCGGTTTCCGTTACTGCCTGATGTGCCGACGGCGAACGAGTCCGGCGTGAGCGGCTACGAAGTCACCTCCTGGAATGGCGTGGCGGCGCCGGCAAAGACACCGCGTGCGCTCGTGAACCGGCTCAACCAGGTCGTGACCGCTGCACTCGCGACGCCGGAAGTGAAGCAACGCTTTCACGATCTGGCTGTCGAGCCGAGACCCAGCACGCCCGAGGCTTTCCGCGCGCACCTGCAGGCGGAGATCGTGAAGTGGAAGAAAGTCATCGAAGAAGCGAAGATCCCGAAACAATGAGCCAGCCCAGGACCATACTGCCGCCGGATCCGACTCCGTTCAAACCACAGTACGCGCCGCCGCCCGGTGCGTGCGACGCGCATTGCCACATCTTCGGTCCGGCAGACAAATTCCCCTACGCGCCGAATCGCACCTATACCCCGGCCGACGCGGGCAAGGAAACGCTGTCAGCACTGCACAGGCACCTTGGCTTCGGTCGCGCGGTGCTCGTTCAGGCAAGCTGTCATGGCACGGACAACAGCGCGATGGTCGACGCGATGCGCTGGTCGAAGGGTGCGTGGCGCGGTGTTGCGATGATCGATAAAGACGTGACCGATCGGGAGCTCGAAGATCTCCACGCCGCCGGGGCGCGCGGTGCCCGTTTCAACTTCGTCGCCCATCTGGGCGGCGCCCCGGATCTGAAAGCCGTGAACGAAGTGATCGCGCGCATCGAGCCGCTGGGCTGGCATGTAGAGCTGCATCTGGACGCGGAGGACATCGCCACGTATCGCGCGTTCCTGGACGATCTGCGAGTGCCCTTCATCGTGGATCACATGGGACGCATCGAAGCCCGTCACGGCGTGGACCAGCAGGCGTTTCGAGAAATGCTCGACCTCATGCGGAACGACCGCGCATGGGTGAAAGTGAGCGGCGCGGATCGCGTGTCGTCGAAAGCGCTGAAGCAGGGTGGGCCCGCT
>DASRIK010000196.1:0-3498 GCA_035650035.1 Burkholderiales bacterium
GACTACGCGACGGTCTCGGCCAACCCGGAGGTGCGCGAGGCCTATCTCGGAGCCGGCCATGCTTAGTCCGAGCGCTGGCGCACCCCTGCTCCAGGTCGACGGGCTGCAGGCCTGGTACGGCGAATCCCACATCCTGCACGGCGTCGATTTCGAAGTGCGGCGCGGCGAGGTCGTGACACTGCTGGGCCGCAACGGCGTCGGCAAGACGACCACGATGAAGTCGATCATGGGCATCGTCGGGCGACGTCAGGGCTCCGTCGTGTTCGACGGCACCGAGACGATCAGGCTGCCGTCGAATCGCATCGCGCGCCTCGGGATCGCATTCTGCCCCGAGGAGCGCGGCATCTTCGCGAGCCTGAACGTGCTCGAGAACTTGCTGCTTCCACCGAAGGTGAGGGAAGGCGGCTTCAGTGTCGAACGCGTCTACGAGCTCTTTCCCAATCTCAGGGAGCGCCAGAGAAGCCAGGGCACCAAGCTCTCGGGTGGCGAGCAGCAGATGCTGGCCATCGGCCGCATACTGCGCACGGGCGCGAGCCTGTTGCTGCTCGACGAGCCGACCGAGGGCCTTGCGCCGGTGATCGTGCAGCAGATCGGGCGCAGCATACGAAAGCTCAAGGAAGAAGGGCTGACCGTGCTCCTCGTCGAGCAGAACTTCCGGTTTGCTCAGACTGTCGCGGACCGTCATTACGTCATGGAAAACGGCCGCGTGGTGGACATGATCCCGAACGCCGAGCTCGAAGCGAACATGGATCGCGTGCACGAATATCTGGGGGTATGAGCGAGGCACAATTTTTCAAGCAACAGAGGAGGTAGTCATGAAGCTGACGAGACAGTTACTGGCCGCGGCGGCCCTTGCGGTGACCGCGTCTTACTCGCACGCGCAGTATTCCGACGGTGTGGTGAAGATCGGCGTCCTGAACGATCAATCCGGCACGTACGCGGACCTCGCGGGCCCGGGCTCGGTCGTGGCGGCGCGCATGGCAGTGGAGGATTTCGGCGCGGCCAAGAAGGGCATGAAAGTCGAGATCGTGGTGGCCGACCACCAGAACAAGCCTGAAGTCGGCTCGAGCATCGCGCGGCAGTGGTTCGACGCCGACAAAGTCGATGTGATCGTGGACGTGCCGACTTCATCGGTCGTGCTGGCCGTCAACCAGGTTGCGCGTGAGAAGAACAAGGTGCTGCTGGTCTCGACCGGCGCGACTTCTGACTTGTACGGAAAAGCGTGCACGCCGAATTCGGTTCACTGGACGTACGACACGTGGTCGCTCGCGAACGGCACCGGCACCGCCGTGGTCAAGACCGGCGGCAATACGTGGTACTTTCTGACAGCCGACTATGCGTTCGGACATGCGCTCGAGCGCGATACCGAAGCAGTCGTGCTGAAGAATGGAGGCAAAGTCCTCGGCAAAGTGCGGCATCCGTTCCCGAGCTCGGACTTCTCGTCGTTCCTGCTGCAGGCTCAGGCGTCCAAGGCGAAAATCATCGGGCTCGCCAACGCCGGTGCGGACACGATCACGGCGATCAAGCAGGGCGCAGAGTTCGGCATCGTTAAATCCGGTCAGCAATTCGCCGGACTGCTCGTCTTCCTGACGGACGTGCATGCGCTGGGCCTCGACAAGGCGCAAGGTCTGCTGATGACCGAGTCTTTCTACTGGGATCTGAACGATCAGACGCGCGGCTTCTCGCGGCGCTTTGCGAAGCTCCACAAAGGCGCCATGCCGACGATGGGACAGGCCGGCGTGTATTCGGCGGTGCTGCATTATCTGAAGGCGGTCGAAGCGCTGAAGTCCGACGCGGACGGCGCGAAAGTCGTGGCGAAAATGAAAGAGCTGCCGACCGACGATCCGGTATTCGGAAAAGGCAGCGTGCGCCAGGACGGCCGCAAGATCCATCCCATGTATCTCTTCGAAGTGAAGAAGCCGTCCGAGTCGAAAGGCGCCTGGGACTACTACAAGCTGCGCCACACGATCCCGGCCGAGCAGGCCTTCAGGCCCATGAACGAAGGAGGCTGTCCGCTCGTCAAGGGCTAGCATGACCGAAATCTTCGGCATACCGACGCAGGCCCTCTTCGGGCAGCTCCTGATCGGGCTCATCAACGGCTCGTTCTACGCGCTGCTCTCGTTGGGCCTCGCGGTGATTTTCGGTCTGCTGAACATCATCAACTTCGCGCACGGCGCCCAGTACATGATGGGCGCTTTCTGCGCGTGGTTTCTGCTGAACAAGCTCGGGCTGTCGTACTGGTGGGCGCTCCTGCTCGCGCCGCTGATCGTCGGCGCGACCGGCGTCGTGATCGAACGCCTGATGCTTGCGCGGCTCTACAAGCTCGATCACTTGTACGGCTTCCTGCTGACCTTCGGCTTTGCGCTCGTGATCCAGGGGCTTTTCAGGCAGCAGTTCGGATCGACCGGGCTGCCGTATTCGATGCCGAAAGGGCTCGAAGGCGGACAGAACCTCGGGTTCATGTTTCTGCCGAACTATCGTGCGTGGGTGATCGCGGCATCTCTCGTGGTGTGCCTCGGCACGTGGTTCATGATCGAAAAGACGAAGCTGGGCTCGTACCTCAGGGCGGCCACGGAGAACCGCGAGCTCGTGCAGGCTTTCGGCATCAACGTGCCGCGCATGATCACGCTCACGTACGGTTTCGGCGTCGCGCTCGCGGCGCTCGCCGGCGTGATGGCCGCGCCGATCTACAGCGTGAGCCCGCTCATGGGCGCCGATCTCATCATCGTCGTCTTCGCAGTCGTGGTGATCGGCGGCATGGGTTCGATCATGGGCTCGATCGTCACCGGCTTCATACTGGGGCTCGTCGAGGGACTCACCAAGGTGTTCTATCCGGAAGCTTCGAACACGGTGATCTTCATCGTGATGGCGATCGTGCTGTTGATAAAACCCGCGGGTCTTTTCGGGACGCAGAGATGACGAATTCCGCGGAGCTGGCCGTCTCCTCGCGCGCAGAAACCCGTAAGGGGCTGGGGCATCAGCGGGTCGCTTTCTGGTTGATGGTTGCGTTTTTCGCGGTGGCGCCGTTCGCGATCTACCCCGTGTTCCTGATGAAGGTGATGTGCTTCGCGCTTTTCGCGTGCGCGTTCAACCTGCTGCTCGGCTACGTGGGCCTGCTGTCGTTCGGCCACGCGATGTTTCTCGGGATGGGCGGCTACACCGCGGCCCACGCGGCGAAAGTCTGGGGACTCACGCCGGAGCTCGCGATACTCTGCGGTGCCGCGGCTGCATGCGTGCTCGGCATCGCCGCGGGCCTGCTGGCGATCCGGCGGCAGGGCATCTATTTCGCGATGATTACGCTGGCGCTGGCGCAGATGGTCTACTTCTTTTGCCTGCAGGCGCCGTTCACGGGCGGAGAGGACGGCATACAGGCGGTGCCGCGCGGCAAGCTTTTCGGACTGATCGATCTCGCGAACGTGAACGCGATGTACGCGACGGTGTTCGTGATTTTCGTGAGCGGCTTTCTCCTGATCTATCGCATCATCCACTCGCCGTTCG
>DASRIK010000197.1:0-2431 GCA_035650035.1 Burkholderiales bacterium
GAAAAACACCAGATCAGCATCGCATCGCGAGTGCGGTTCGTGCCGGAACAATCCGCCCCCGACCAGAACCGATACGTCTTCGCTTACACGATCACGATCACCAACACAGGCACCGTCAGCGCGCAGCTCGTCAGCCGTCACTGGATCATCACGGACGCGGACAACCAGGTGCAGGAAGTCAGAGGCGAAGGCGTGGTGGGTGAGCAGCCCGTCCTGCGGCCGAACGAGTCTTTCGAGTACACGAGCGGCGCATCCATCGCGACACCCGTCGGGACCATGCGCGGCAGCTACCAGATGGTCGCCCGGGACGGCGCGCACTTCGATGCGCCGATTCCGGAATTCACGCTCTCGATGCCGCGCGTGCTCCACTGAGCACCGGGGTCGCGGGCCGTCGAGGCCTCCTTGGAGCATCACCCGGCTCGCATGTCACTCGAGCGCAGCTACACGCTCCTCTCGCCGTTCTACGATCTCGTCGTGGCGAGGGCAGCGTTCGCGCGCGCGCGGCAAGCGAGCCTCCGGCCTCTCGATGAAGTCGGTCCGTCGCACGTCCTGCTGAGCGGCGTCGGCACCGGCCTCGATCTGCCACACCTCCCGCGCGCACATCGATACGTCGCGCTCGACCTCACGCGCGCGATGCTGACCCGTGCCCTGCCGCGCCGCGGCGCTCTGGACATCGACTGGATACAAGGGGACAGCGAAGCTCTGCCTTTTGGCCACGAAGTATTCGATCATGTCGTGCTACACCTCATCGTGGCCGTCGTTCCACATCCGGAGCGAGTGCTGGCGGAAGCAGCCCGCGTAGTGAAAACCGGCGGTACGTTGCTCGTTTTCGACAAGTTTCTTGCGCGCGGCTCCAGGTCGATATTGCGGCGGATGCTGAGCCCGATCGCCTCGCGCATCGCAACCCGCACCGATGTCGTATTCGAAAACGTTCTGGAGGCGGTACCGCGACTGCGCGTGGTAAGTGACGAGCCGGCATTCGCACGCGGCTGGTTCCGACTGATCAGGCTGCAGAAAACGGAGTGACGAAAAACGGCTAACGCGGCCACGTCCACCAGACGATGCCGAGCAACAGCGCGAGCGCGATACCGGCTTCGACCAGCAGGAGGAAGAGATCCATGAAAGCGTGCAGAGCAAAGCTATACTCGCCGCCATGATGCGGGAACGCGCCGGAAAATTCCACCGCTCGCTGGTGCGTTGCCTGGCGTGCGTCGTAGCGGTGGTGAGCGCTGCATGCAGCACAACGCCCGTCGTCGAGAGACAACCCTCGCGTGCTTCGAGCCCGCCCTCAGAGAGCGTGAGCGCGCCCACGGTGCCTACGTCGACGCCCGCCGCGATGTTCACGCGTGCCGAATGGAACGACCTGCCCGGCTGGCGCGACGACAACGCGGCGGAAGCGTGGCCCGCGCTGCTTGCGAGCTGCTCCGTGCTTGCCGGGCGAGCGCTCTGGACCGATGTATGTACCATAGCGAAGAGCATGCGCCCGAGCGACGGCGATGCTGCCCGTAGATTCTTCGAGCAACACTTCATCCCGTATAGCGTGGCAAGCACCGAATCGGGCGACGAAGGATTGATCACCGGATATTACGAGGCTCTGCTCCTCGGCAGCCGGAAGCCTACCGAACGCTATCGCTATCCCGTTTATGCAATGCCTGACGACCTGGTCGTGGTCGAGCTCGGCAGTGTCTACCCCGACCTCAGGAACATGCGGCTGCGTGGGCGGCTCGACGGACGGCGTCTCGTTCCGTATTTCGATCGCGCCCAGATCGACGGGCCCGACGCGCCGCTTCGCGGTAAGGAAATCGCGTGGGTCGACGATCCTTTCGATCTTTTTTTTCTTCAGATCCAGGGTTCCGGACGCATCGTGCTCGATACTGGCGAGACGATACGCGTCGGCTATGCGGAGCAGAACGGGCACCCCTACCGGGCGATCGGCCGTGTGCTCATCGACCGCGGAGAGCTCACGCGGGAAGAAGTGTCGATGCAAAGCATCAGGGCGTGGCTGCTCTCCAATCGGGACAGATCCGCGGCGCTTCTGAATACCAATCCGAGCTATGTGTTTTTTCGCGAGCTTCCTGCAACCGCAGACGGCCCGCCCGGAGCGCTCGGCGTGGCGCTCACGCCGGGGCGCAGCATTGCCGTAGATCCGCGCCACGTTCCACTCGGTCTACCCGTTTTTATTTCGGCAAGCTCCGCCGGCGGCACACGCATACTCAATCGGCTCACAGTTGCGCAGGACACGGGTGGCGCGATACGCGGCGCCGTCCGCGCTGATTTTTTTTGGGGCGCGGGCGAAACGGCCGAACGCGAAGCCGGACACATGAAGGACCGCCTGCGCATGTGGGTGCTTCTGCCGCATGGCCACCCGATTCCGTGATCGAGCTCGCCAGTCAACTAGCGCGACGCTGTTTCCGCCCCTCCATAGTTGAGC